>NZ_JAYMZS010000170.1:0-14927 GCF_035828755.1 Amycolatopsis sp. H20-H5
GACGCCGTGATGGTGGCCTTCAGGGGCAGTCGATCAGCTGGGCCGCGCCGCCGACCGCACGAGTTGCGTCCAGGCGAGGGGGGAGACTGCGAGAGCGCCGAAGGTGGGGGACTTCGAGTCGCGGACCGCGACGGCTTCGGCGGTGAAGGCGACCTCCACACAGTTACCTTCATGACCTTCGTTTCCGCTGTAACTGCTCTTGCGCCATGCGCCCACGGTGCTCGCCTCCAGATCACTCACATCTCGGCGACCACCCGCTCGATCAGCGCCACGGAGCCCTGTTCATCGAGTGCGAGTCCCGACAGATGGTCGAACATCAGCCTAGCAGCGCGAACTTCCTCCGCTTTCTCGATTTGGACGGCTCCGAAGCCATACTCGACGTAGGCCAGATCCTGCTCGGCGGGATCGGGGAACCCCACCACGGTGAAGTTGCTGTACAGGCCGCTGTGCGCCCGAACCTCCTCGGGAATCACCTGCACGGTCACGTTGTCGAGCTCGGCAAGTTCGACAACGCGCAGCAACTGCTCTCGATCCGAAACCCGGTGCAGAACACTCGGGTCGATGATCGCGTGAAAACTCAGGCGCGGCTCTTCGACCAGCCTGCGTTGCCGCCGCAGCCGAACCGCGATCTCGTTCTCCAGCCTCGCTCCTTCAAGAGGCACGCGTGCGGTGGCGAAAATCGCCCGCACATAGGACTCGACCTGCAAAAGACCGGGAACGAAACCGATCTCGTAGTTGCTGATCTCCGATGCTTCCGCCTCGACGCTGACGAAACCTCGATCATTCAAGCCGAAAGCGTGCCACCAGCCCTTCTCCTTGGCATGGTCGAACATCCGGACGTACTGCTCGTAGTCCGAAGTGATCACGCCATAGCGGTCCAGCAAGGCGAGGAAGTCGTTGTAACCGGGGATGTGGCCTTGTTCGATCCGGCTCATCTTCGAGCTGGAGATACGCGGTAGCCGACCCGCGTCCTCTTGGCTCAGCCCCGCCGCCTCGCGTAGTTTGCGCAGGACGCGCCCCAGGTGCCGTCGTCGATAGTTGGGCTCGTTCGGCCGAGTCACACATTCTCACCCCTTGATCTCGCTTGATCACGAATAGTAAGGCGGGTGGGTCGATGTGGGATTCCCACTTTGCCCACAAAGGACTGTTCCGCCCTCGGGAGCCTGTCGTGGATGGACTATCCGCATGAGCTGCGCTACCAACGTGAACAGCTGCTGGTGTACACCGAGGTCGTCGACGACATGGGGTTCGTCCTGGAGACCCACCGGGAGCGCAAGGAGGCCTGGCTTGTCCGTTACACCACTGGGTGCGCCGAGGACTTCCTCGACCGGCGGTGCGCCAAACCCGGCCAGTACCTGGTGAGCGTTCACCGGCTTTCGCCCGAACGGGTGCACCTCGTGACGGTCCCGCTGAAGAAAGTCGGGATTCACCCGTCGGAGAACGCGCTCGCCGAGCGACGATGAGGGTGTGACGGAACCTCGGGTGCGGCGGGACCCGGCCTTCGCGCTGCTGGCGTTGTACGAGTCGGCGCTGCCGGAGGTCTATGGGTACCTGCTGTCCCGGTGCGGAAACCGGACCCTCGCGGAGGAGCTCACGTCCGAAACCTTCCTCGGGGCGGTGCGCGAATGCCACAAGGAGGTCGCGACGCCGGTGAGCACCGCGTGGCTGATCGGGGTCGCCAGGCACAAACTCGCCGATCATTGGCGACGCCGTGAGCGGGAGGAACGCGGCTTGCGGCTGGTGCACGAGGCCGAGCAGGAGAGCACCGATCCGTGGGACGCACACCTGGACGCGATGCTGGCCCACCAGGTTCTCGAGTCGCTGGGCGCGCACCATCAGGCCGCGCTGACCCTGCGTTATGTCGACGGTCTCGGCGTGCCCGAGGTCGCCACCCATCTCGGCCGGAGCGTGCACGCCACCGAGGCGTTGCTGGTGCGGGCCCGCGCCGCGTTCCGCCGCGCTTACCAGGAGAAGGAGGGGCGCGATGCTTGATCCTTTCGAGTCGCTCCGTGCGCCTTCGCGTCCTGTCGACCCAGATCCGCTTTTCGCCGACGAACTGCGTGACCAGCTGCGTCGCGCGGTCCTGAACGGAGCCGAAATGACCACCACCGAAACCCCCGCGAGCACCGCCGAACTCCGCTCGCTGACGCCGTACCTCGCCGTTTCCGACGCCCGCGCGGCGCTGGACTTCTACGTCGAGGTGTTCGGCGCGGTCCGCCGCGGCGAACCGATCCTGATGGACGACGGCCGCATCGGGCACGCCGAGCTCGCCATCGGCGACGCCGTGCTGATGCTCGCCGAGGAGTACCCGGAAATCGGCCATGTCGCGCCACGGGAGGGCGGTGCGTCCGTCCGGGTGGAAGTGTCCGATGTGGACACCAGCTACGCCCGCGCGCTCGAGCTCGGCGCCACGCGGATCCGCGCGGTGTCGGAATCGCCGTATGGCAGGGGCGGCTCGTTCCGGGACCCGTTCGGCCAGCGGTGGATGGTCTCGCAGGCCACCCCGGCTCCCCCGATCCCGCAGGGCGGCATCGGCTACCTCACGCTTCAGGTCCCGGATGCCGAATCCGCCAAGGCGTTCTACGGCGCGGTGCTCGGCTGGCGGTTCTCGCCGGGACAGGTCGAGGGCGGCTGGCGCATCCAGGGCGGCGGCCTCGAAGGCGGCCTGCACGGCGGGCCGGGACGGCAGGTCGGCGCGAAGCTGATATACGCCGTCGAAGACCTCGACGCGGCGCTCTCCCACGTGCGCGAGCAGGGCGGGCAGGCGGGCGCCGTCGAGGACCAGCGGTACGGCCGCATGGCGGACTGCACCGACAACCAGGGCATCGAATTCTGGCTCTGGCAGCAGTAATTCCCGAAAGGGGGATCGCCGATCCCTGGATGAACGAGTCCTTCATCCGGCTCCGGAACGGGCCCAAGCTGGGTTCATGACCAAAATCGCACTCATCACCGGAGCCAACCGCGGACTCGGGCGCAGCACCGCCCTCGCCCTCGCCGAAGACGGCGTCGACCTGATCATCACCTACCGCTCGCACGCCGACGAAGCGGCAGCGGTGGTCGACGCCGTCACCGCGAAGGGCCGCACGGCCTTCGCCCTCCAGCTCGACACCGGCCAGGTCGACGCCTTCGACGCGTTCGCCGACGACGTCCGCCGCGTCCTCAAGGACGGCTGGTGCCGGGACACCTTCGACTTCCTGGTCAACAACGCCGGTCACGCCGTGATGGCGCCCTTCACCGAGACGACCGTGGCCGACTTCGACGGCTTGGTGAACGTCCACCTCCGCGGCGTCTTCTTCCTGACGCAGAAGCTCCTGCCGCTGCTCGCCGACGGCGGCCGCATCATCAACCTGTCCACCGGACTGACCCGCTTCACCGGCGAATACACGTCGGCGTACGCGGCGATGAAGGGCGCGGTGGAGGTGTTCAGCCGCTACCTCGCCAAGGAGCTCGGCCCGCGCGGGATCACCGTCAACACGGTCGCGCCCGGTCCCGTCGCCACCGACTTCGGCGGTGGTGGCATGCGCGACAACGCCGAGCTGCGCGCGAAGCTGGACAGCAACGCGGCGCTGGGCCGGATCGGCGTTCCCGAGGACATCGGCGGCGTCATCGCGTCGCTGCTCGCCGACGCCACCGGCTGGATCACCGGCCAGCGTGTCGAAGCCTCCGGTGGCACGTTCCTCTAGGGCACGGAGAGACTGAGCAGATGGACCGAGCACAGCTGGCGGACTTCCTCCGCACGCGCCGCGAAGCACTTCAACCCGAGGACGTGGGCCTGCCTCGAGGCCAGCGTCGGCGCACCCGTGGGCTGCGTCGTGAGGAAGTCGCCACGCTGTGCGCGATGTCCGCGGACTACTACAGCCGCATCGAACAGCAGCGCGGCCCGCAGCCATCGGAGTCGATGCTCGCCGCGATCGCCCGCGGCCTGCACCTGTCGATCGACGAGCGCGACCACCTGTTCCGGCTGGCCGGGCACAACGTCCCGAGCCGCTCCGGGCCCGGTGACCACGTCGGCCCCGGCATCTTGCGGATCCTCGACCGGCTCGACGACACCCCGGCCCAGGTCATCAGCGGGCTCGCCGAAACACTGGCGCAGACCCGGCTCGCGGTCGCGCTCCTGGGCGACGAAACGGCCTACACCGGGCCCGCCCGCAGTCAGATCTACCGGTGGTTCACCGACCCGCTCACCCGCCGCATCTACCCCGAAGACGACCACGCGATGCACAGCCGCTACCTCGCTTCGGACCTTCGCGGCGTCTACTCGCATCAGGGTGCCGGGTCGCGCGCCGGGCAGATCGTCGACGCGCTCCTGGAGCGCAGTCCGGAGTTCGCCACGCTGTGGAGTGCGCACGAGATCAGCGTCCGGACGCACGACCAGCCGAAACGGATCCGACATCCCGAACTCGGCATCCTCGAGCTGCATTGCCAGGTGCTCCACGACCCGGACCAGACCCAGGCCCTGCTCGTCTTCACGGCCACTCCGGGCACCGAGAGCCACGAAAAGCTCAAGCTCCTGTCCGTGCTCGGGGACCGCCAGCCCCACCTTTAGCAACTGCCCCTGAAGGCCACCTTCACGGCGTTAGACGCTGTGATGGTGGCCTTCAGGGGCAGTTAAAGACGTCGCTGCAGGTCGATCCGCCGCGCAGCGGCGCGGGGGTCGTCGAAGGCGGCGAAAGCGGTCAACGCTTCGCGGGCGCACCGGCTGGCCTCCTCGGCGTCGCCGGTCTCCGAAAGCGCCTTCGACAGGCTGTCCAGCGAGGCCGCGACGCGCCAGCGGTCACCAAGGTCACGATGCACGGACACCGTCAACCGGAAGAAGTTCGCCGCTTCCTCGGGTTGGTCGAGCGCCCGGTACGTCTCGCCCGTTTCGTCGAGCGCCTGCGCTTCACGCCCGCGGTCGCCCAGCCGTCGCTGGATCGCCGCCGCACGCTGACACGGCACCAGCGCCTCCTCCGGACTGCCTGCCGCGCGAAGCACCCGGCACCGTTCGAGCAGCCAATGCGCCTCACACATCGCGCTGCCGTGAAGGCGAGCGAGACCGAGAGCCCGCTCGACAGCCGCCGACGCTTGCTCTGGACGTCCTTGCTCACGTTCCACCACGCTGGCCAGGTACAGCGCATTGCCTTCACCCGCGTAGTCGTCTTCACCCTCGAAGATCTCCAGAGCCTCACGAAGCAACGACGCCGCTTCGGCGTGCTCGGCGAGCTCCAGGCAGGTTTCGGCGAGGTTGCCGAGGACCAGCGCCTGCCAATAGCGGTTTCCCAGCGCCCGCACCAACGCCAGCCCCTGCCCGAACGCGGAACGGGCTTCGGCCAACTCGCGACGACGCAGGTGCAACAGGCCGAGCCCGCTGAGCGCGATGGCTTCACCGAGCGAATCTCCGAGCTCGCGTCGCAGCGCCAGCGTCTCGCGGTGGTACCGGGTGGCCTCGTCGAACCGGTGGGACTGGGTGTACGCCATCGCGAGGCTGTCGAGGAGCTCGACCTCCCCCGCGCGGTCACCCAGCGTCCGCGCCGACGCCAAACCGACCTGCCCGGTGGAAACCCAGTCACCGAACGGGTTGAAGTTCATGTACACCCCGCGCAGGGTCGCGGGCAGCTGCCACGCGATCCGGTGCAACCCGGCGCCGGCCGCCGCTCGGGTCGCCGCGACGAGCCCGGGACGCTCGGACTCGTACCAGCGCAACGCTTCCTCCTGCCCGGCGAACGGCGGCGCCGCGCTCGTGAGTTCCACCGTCCGGAGCATGCTCGGCTCCTGCGGACTCAGCTGCGCTCGCGCCCTATCGGCCGTCTGGAGGTACCAGTCCAGCACCCGCCGCAAGGCCGCTTGCCGAGATTCGCCGGTCTCCTCTTGACGGGCCTGATCGGTCGCGTAGCTGCGAAGCAGATCGTGACACTGGTACCGCCCGTGGGAAGTCTGCTCCACCAAGTGGGCGTCGACGAGGACTTCGAGCAGCTGCTTCGCCTGATTGAGTGAGACGCCGGCGAGCGCGGCCGCCGAAGCCACACTGAATTCCAGCGCCGGATGCACCCCCAGCAAGCGGAACAGCCGCGCGACCCCGTCGGGCAACGCCCGGTAGGACCACGCGAACACGGTACGGACCGCGTCGACCTCCTCGTCGTCGCCGGTGGACAACGCGTCCCACAGCCCGGATTCGTCACGGAGGTCCTCGATCAGCTCCGACAGCGGCATCCGCGGCCGCCGGGCGGCTCGCTCCGCCGCGATCCGCAACGCCAGCGGCAGTCGGGCGCACAGCCGGGCCAGCTCGGCGAGCTCCTCGGCCGCGGCCTCGGCCCGGTAACCCGCGAGCACGGTGCCTAGCAGGGAAACCGCCTCGGCCTCGGACAGCACGTCCAGGGAGACGCGGTGCGCGCCCTCGCGGAACACCAGCCCGGACAGATGACTGCGACTGGTCACCACCACCAAGCAGCCCGCCGTCCCTGGCAGCAACGGGCGCACCTGCCCGGCGGTGGCGGCGTTGTCGAGGATGATCAGCATCCGCCGCCCGGCCAGCAGGGAACGGTAGTGCGCGGCCCGATCGTCGAGATCCACGGGCATCTCGCCGGCGGGCACACCGAGCGCCCGCAGGAACCGGTCGAGCACCTGCTCGGCCGAGGCACGCGGGCCCGGATCGTGACCGTGGAGGTTCACGTAGAGCTGCCCGTCGGGAAACCGGTCGCCGACCCGGTGCGCCCAGTGCAGGGCGAGCGACGTCTTGCCCACCCCGGCCGTACCCGCGATCACCGTCACGGCGACCACCATCGGTTCGTCGAGGTCCCCGGCGAGGGCCTGGTCGAGGCGAGCCAGCTCAGCGGCGCGGTTCACGAAGGAACGCACGTCGGCCGGCAGCTGGTGCGGCACCCGGCCGGGCCGGAACTCGGCACCATGGAAGTGGACCCCGCCGTGCACGTCCCTGGCCTGGACGACCTCGCCCGCCGTGCCGGAAAGCTCCGAACGCGTGCGCACGCCAGGTTCGTCTTCACGGGGTCCGGAATTCTCGGCAGGCATGGGGTCACTCCGGACGGGGTGGCTCCAGGGGAGCGACTTCACGCTGGAAGAACCGCTCTATCTGCTCGCCGTTGTCATAAAGCTGCTCGATCACTCTGGTGTAGTTCTCGACGGCCCCGGGTGCCACGATCCGCACCGCGCCCTCGAGGACGCCGTCCTCGCGGTAGAGGATCCGGTACACCGTGTCGCTGCCGACCGTCAGCACCTCGGGCAGCGGTTTCTCGGCTTCGAACCGCTCCACCTGGTCGCGGGTGACCACTCTGATCTTCTCCCCGCATTCCGCGCGCACCTTGAGCAGGTACAACTCCCAGTGCAGGTAGGGACTGAACGGTTCTTCCACCACCCGCACCCGGAAGAGTTCGATATCGCGCTCGTCGGCTTCCTTCGAAAGCTCGTCGAGTTCTTCGCGTTCCGTTTCGATCAGCCGCAATGCCTCCGGCCAATCGCCCCTGACGAAAGCCTCCCAGCTGGGATATCCGGGTTCACGGAAACTCTGGCGCCGTTCCAGCTTCCACGAGGCGTGTCCCCTGGTGGTGTTGAAGCGCTTTTCATAGTCGTCCTGGTAGTCCTTGACGCCGAGCCGGGTGCCCGGCGGCCAAGGATTTCCCTCAGGCATCGGGAATATCCACCTTGGCCGCCACGATCGTCGCGTGGGGAATGACAACGAGCCGCTCGTCGTGGGCGATTGTCACACCGTCGGGCAGCCGGGGCGAATAGGAAGCGGTGAGATCACGGCCGATGATCGCGACATCGCCGTTGTCGAGCTCCCAGATGTCTGGGCAGCCGGTGCGCCCGCCGGTCTTGTCGAGTTCGAGCGCGGACTTGCCGAGCCGTCTCGAAAACAACGCGGCCGGATCCGCTTCCCAGGCTCTCATCATGACGTTCCCCTCGTCGACGGACGAAATCCGATCTTCAAGCATAACGGCATGCGGCGGCGCAGGGCTGCCACCATCTGGTGTAAACAGCGGATGCACCCCGAATTGGTGAAGCGAATTCAGCGGCCAGCGGCGTATCCCTGCATGCCGCGGGCATTGGCTGCCGCGCGAAGAATGCCCGTTCGCGGATCACGCGAGACGGCCGACAATCGGCCGAGGGCCCAGTCGCCCGCGTCGATGACGTCGTGTCCCCACGACGCCAGAGTGTCTATTGTGGAGCGTCCGAGGCGGGACTCGACTACCAGCTCCCGCGGGGTCCAGGAGCGCGGGTAGAACGAGCTCGGGAACGCCGTCGTGTGCCAGGCTGGCGAGTCGATGGACTCCTGGAGGTTCAGGCCGCCGAGGGTGTGGGCGAGCCAGAAACACAGCTGCCACTGGTCCTGCTGGTCGCCGCCGGGGGTGCCGAACGCGATCGTGGGCTCGCCGTCGCGCAACGCCATCGACGGCGAAAGCGTGATGCGCGGGCGCTTACCGGGGCGCAGCGAGTTCGGCAATCCCTGCTCCAGCCAGAACATCTGGCCGCGTGAATCCAGGCAGAAGCCCAGCTCGGGGATGGTCGGGCTGGATTGCAGCCAGCCGCCCGACGGCGTCAGCGAGATCATGTTCCCGGCCGCGTCGACGACGTCGAGGTGCACGGTGTCGCCGCGGGTCTGGCCCTGCGGCCCGATGGTGGGCTCGCCGGTCGCGCCGGACCCGGCCGCCATCCCGCGCAACTCCGAGAGGATCGCCGGGAGCTTCGGCGCGCTCCCCGCGAACCCGGGACGCAGTTCGGCGCTCGCTTCGTCGGTGATCAGCTTGCGCCGCCCGGCGGTGTACTCGGCCGACAGCAACACGTCGAGCGGGACGTCGGTGTCGCCGTACCAGGCCTCGCGATCGGCGAACGCGAGCTTCGCGGCCTCGACGGCCAGGTGCACGGTGCGGGCGGTCGGAATTCCATCTACATAGGACAGTTCGTCGCGGAAACCGTTCAGCAGCAACGCTTGTTGCGCGAGCGCCGGGCCCTGGGTCCAGCCGCCCATCTTCACCAGGCCCCACTCGCCGAGGTCCGTCACCAGCGCGTCCTCGTATGTCGCCGACCAGTTCGCGAGGTCGTCGCCGGTCAGGAGCCCGGCGTGGTCGCGGCCGGAGTCGTCGCGGAACGCCTGCCGGTTGAACGCGACGATCGCCTCGGCGACGAACCCGTGCGACCACGCGCGGCGACCGGCGTCGAGCTGCGCCTCACGGCCGCTGACCGACTCGGCCTCGGAAAGCAGGCGTTCCCAGGTGTCGGCGAGGGCGGGGTTGCGGTGCAACGCGCGGGGTGCGGGTGGCTTGCCGTCGGGAAGCCAGAGCGCGGCGGACGTCGGCCAGTGGTCGGTGAACAGTTGCTGGACCGCGGAAACCGTGTTGCCGACCCGGTCGACCAGCGGAATCCCGTTGCGGGCGTAGGAAATCGCGTAGCCGAGGACGTCCCGCAACGACTTCGTGCCGTGGTCACGCAGCAGCAGGAGCCAGCCGTCCCAGGCGCCGGGCACGGTCGCGGGCAGCAGGCCGCTCCCGGGGATCAGGTCGAGGCCGAGGTCCGCGAAGTGCTCCGGCGTCGCGGCCGCGGGCGAGGGGCCCTGACCCGCGAGAACTCGGGGTGTCTTGTCGGCGGCCGTGACGAAGATGCCGGGCACCTGACCCCCAGGGCCGTTGAGGTGGGGCTCCGCGACCTGGAGGACGAACCCGGCGGCAACGGCCGCGTCGAAGGCGTTGCCGCCGGATTCCAGCATCGCCATCCCGGTGGCCGAAGCCAGCCAGTGCGTCGACGCGACCATCCCGTACGTTCCGGCCAGCTCGGGCCTAGTCGTGAACATCCCCGGATCGTACGCCTTGCTAAGGAATTGGCTACCTCTTCAGGTCGGCGCCGTACGGCTGCGTGATGATCTCCATCCCGTTCCCGCCAGGGTCCAGGAAGTACACGCCACGACCACCGTGGTTGTGGTTGATCTCGCCGATCTGCCTGCCCATCGGATCCGCGTGGTATGTCACGCCGGTTTCCTTCAGCCGCGCGAAGGCGGCGTCGAAATCCTCTTCGGGGATCAGGAAACAGTAGTGCTGCAGGCGCAGGTCCTCCGGCGGGATGGACGCGAAGTCCAGCCGGACACCGTTGCTCGTTTCGACGGGGACGAACGGTCCCCAGGCCTCGCCCACTTCGAGCGCGAGGATGTTCGCCAGGAATTCGGCGGATTCCCGGTTGTTCCGGGACGGGACGATCAGATGATTCAGCTCAACGGAAACTGACACGGTAGAAATCGACACTGTGAATGCCTCCACGGGCATCTCACGGCTACCTCCATGTCTCACCCAGCCGGTGACCGACACGCGATGCCGGGAGCGAGCATACCCGCTAGACGGACACCCGGGAGCGATGTGCGGCACGCGGGCGGCCGACGCCCTGCCACGACAGGCCGACGTCCAGGATCACCCGCGGGTCCAGCAGGTTGCGGGTGTCGACCACGGAATCGCCGTCCATCTGCTCGGCCATGTACGTCCAGTCGAGCCGTTTGAACTCGTCCCACTCGGTCAGCACGACGACCGCGTCCGCGCCCTTCGCGACCTGGTACGCGTCGTCGACCACGGTCATCCCGGCCAGCTGGCCGCCGACCGCCGGGTCGTACGCGGTGAGCTCCGCGCCGAGCGCCCCCAGCACCGAGGCGACGGCGAGGGCCGGCGAGTCGCGCAGGTCGTTGGTCCCGGCCTTGAACGCGAGGCCGAGCAGGCCGATCCGCGCGCCGTTGAGCGTGCCGCCGACGGCGCCCGCGATCTTCGCGACGATCCGGTCCCGCTGGGCGATGTTCTCGTCGATCGCCGCGCCGAGCAGGCCGAAGTCGTAGCCGACGGACTCGGCGATCTTCTGCAGCGCGCTGGTGTCCTTCGGCAGGCAGGAGCCGCCCCAGCCGGGGCCGGGCTTGAGGAACGAGCGGCCGATGCGCCGGTCGTGACCCATGCCCTCGGTGACGAGGTCGATGTCCGCGCCGAGCCGCTCGCACAGCTCGGCGATCGAGTTCACATAGGACAGTTTCATCGCGAGGAAGCAGTTGGCGGCGTACTTGACCAGCTCCGCGCTGGCCGCGTCGGACACGACGACCGGCGCCGACAGGTCCTCGTAGAGCTCGCCGACCCAGCGGGCGGCTTCGAGGTCGTCCGCGCCGACGACGATGCGGTCCGGGCCGAGGAAGTCCGCGACCGCGGTGCCCTCGCGCAGGAACTCCGGGTTCGACACCACAGCGACGTCGTCACGGCCGAGCATCGCGTGGATCCGCACCGAGGTGCCCACCGGGACGGTCGACTTGGTGACCAGTGCGCAGCCCGCGGGCAGCACGTCGCCGATCTCGGCGGTCACCGCTTCGACGGCCCGCAGATCAGCCGAGCCGCCCGCGCCCATCGGCGTCGGCACGCAGAGGAACACGGCCTCCGCGTCGCGCACCGCCGCGCGCGCTCCCACCACGAAGGTGAGCCTTCCGCTGGTCAGGCCCCTGGCCACCAGCTCGGACAACCCCGGTTCGAGGATGTCCACCCGCCCCGCGGAGAGTCTGGCGACCTTCGCCGCGTCGACATCCACGCAGGTGACCCGATGTCCGAGGCTCGCCAAGCAGGCCCCCGTGGTCAATCCGACGTATCCCGTCCCCACCACCACGATCCGAGCAGCGCTCATGGACCTGAAGGTGACAGCCGGAGTTGACCGCCGAGCTAACAGCAGCGGACGGGCCCGAATACTCCTCGCGACCAGTGAGGCATCACACCTGCGCGACCCATGCGAACGAGCGTTAACCTGAGACCAACTGAGCCCGGCACGAAAGGAAACTTGAGAACATGCAGATCACCGACACCGCAGCGCTGGTCACGGGTGGCGCTTCCGGCCTCGGCGGGGCGACCGCGAAGGCGCTCGCCGCGAAGGGCGCGAGGGTCTTCGCGCTGGACCTGGCGGGCTCGATCGAGAAGGCCGAGCAGGTCGAGGGCGTGACGTACGTCGAAGCCGACGTGACGAACCCGGACCAGGTGCAGGCGGCTGTCGACACCGCGGCGGGCTCGGGCGCACCGCTGCGGACCGTGGTGAACTGCGCCGGCATCGGCCCATCCGCGCGGATCCTGTCGAAGAAGGGCCCGCACGACCTCAACCTGTACGCGAAGGTCATCCAGATCAACCTGATCGGCACCTTCAACGTCGTCACCCTGGCGTCCGAGGCGATGGCGAAGACCGAAACGCTGGCCGACAACGCGCGCGGCGTCATCATCAACACCGCGTCGGTCGCCGCGTTCGACGGCCAGATCGGGCAGGTCGCGTACGCGTCGTCGAAGGGCGGAGTGGTCGGCATGACGCTGTCCGCCGCGCGCGACCTCGCGTCGTTCGGCATCCGCGTGCTGACGATCGCGCCGGGCATCATCGACACCCCGATGCTCGCGACGGTCTCCGAGGAGTTCCGGGACACGCTCGCCTCGGGCATCCCGTTCCCGAAGCGCCTCGGCCACCCGGACGAGTACGCCCAGCTGGCGCTGAGCCTCATCGACCACGACTACCTGAACGGGGAGGTCATCCGGATGGATGGGGCGCTGCGGATGGCTCCTCGGTAGAGGTCCCGGGTGTCATGAAAGACCCTTTCAGGACAAAAATTGCCCTGAAAGGGTCTTTCATGACACTAGCTAGAGGTCGCCCATGTACGGGATTTCGGCCTGGGCGCGGTCGGACATCCAGGTGCGCAGGGCGTGGGTGGCGAGGACGTCGTCCTCGTTGTAGCGCAGGAGGCGTTCGCGCTGGGTCTCGTCGAGCGGGCCGCCGTCCATGCCGACGGCGTCGCGGTACCAGCTCATCGAGGCCTCGCCGCCCGCCTCGGGGTCGCGCCAGCTGAAACCCGCGACCGGGGCGATCACCTTGAGGCCCTTGCCCTGCGAGCAGAGGAACTGGTCGGTGACGCCGCGGAAGAGGTCGATCCACTCTTCGGAGTCCACAAAGGACTGGATCTCCTTGCGGGCCGGAATGCCGGGGTGGTCGCCGAAGCGTTCCACCGAGCCGAACAGCCAGCGGTTCTCGGCCATCGCGTTGTAGCAGTAGGCGCGGAACGTCAGGCCCGCCGCGGCCGTGCGCTCGCGGACGTCGGACAGCCAGGCCCAGAACTCCGCGAACGAGCGAGCCTCGTCGGTAGTCGGCAGCGGGTCCCAGGTGACGAACGCGCGATAGCCCTGCTCGACGCCGATGTCCGCGCCGGTCAGCAGCGAACCCCACAGGTACGCGCCGGACTCGCCGAAACTCTCCATGTCGACGTCGACCTCGACGTCCCCGCGCGAGACCTCGACCCGGTCCACCCGCCGGACCAGCGTCAGGTTCGCGAGCCACGCGCGCGCCAGCACGATGGCGTCGGCGAAGGTGCCGCCGGTCCAGTTCATCGGGGGCGGCTCGTCGGCCGGGTCGAGTGCGGCCAGCTTGTCCACAGTGGACACTCCGGCCTTGCGCAGCTCGGTGGCGTCCTCGCCGCGGACCACGAGGCTGACGTCGCGGGTCTCGGTGAGCACCTTCTCGCAGGTCGGCCACCAAGGGCAGCGACGGCATTCGAGGACCCGGGACGGCTCGGCGAGCGGCTCGTCCCCGTTCGCCGCGGCGTCCGCGATGGCGAGCCTGTCGGCGAACCGGGCCTGGTACTCCGTCAGCGCGCTGCGGCCGTTGGGCCAGGTCGCGGCACCGAGGTCGTGCCACACCACGACGTCGGCGTCGAGGCCGATGACGCCGCCGAGCGCGCGATGGCCTTCGTGGTGCCCGAGGGTCTGCAGCATCTTGTGGAGGTGGGCGAGCCGCAGCTGGTCCCTCGGCTGCGAGCGGACCTTTCGCCGCTCGTCCCGCCGTCGCTTGGCCGGGTCGAGCTCGGTCATCTCCGTGGTCGGCGCGCCGGAACCGCGGTCGGTGATGCGGTGGCGCACCACCAGCACCGGCACGTAGCCCTGTCCAGTGTGGATGAGCAGCTCGACGCCGCCCCGGCGGTGCGCGGCGAGATCGGCGGGCAGCAGCGCACCCCAGACGTAGGGCACGGCTTCGGCCAGCGCCTGCTCGGTCAGCCGCACGCGCTCGGAGGTCGGCAGGTCACGCGGGACGCGCACCCAGCGCGCGTCCGGCCCGGTTGCCTCCTTGAGCCGCCGCAGAATCTCCTCGCGGTGTGCGTTCGCGTCGTCGATGCGCTGCTGGGCGGTGGGATCCGGCGGGGCGAGCGGGACGTCGCGTTTCCCGGGATCGTGCTCGAGGTGCACGCGGCGACGGCAGCGGCTCACCGCGCCGGCGTCGAGCAGAACCTCAGTACCCATGAGGATCACTCTAGAAGCTCACCCGCCGGTCGACATGCCCGCCACCACGGCGACCAGTAAGTTCGACCACGACAACGCAGGAGGTGGGCCATGGCGCGCAAGGCCAAGCAGGTCGCACGTGAAGGCAGGATCAGTCCGAAGAAGGCGAAGAACGCGGTCGCGATCGCCAAGGTGCTCGGTCCGGCTGTGCTGCCCGTGGTCGCGCCCTACGCCGTCCGCGCGGCGGGGGCCGCTCGCGAGGTTTATGACCGCTACCAGGCACGGAAGCTGGGCGTGGCGGTCGACCAGCTCGGCGAGTACACCGGCCGGGGCGCCGCGCTGCACGCGCGGATCGCCGGTCTGGTCACCGGGCTGACGGAACTGCGGAAGTCCGCGAAGGCGACCGACGCGGACGTCTCGTTCGCCGACGATACCCAGGGCACGCTGGAGCAGCTGTCGGCGACGGTCCGCGCGGCGGAGCGGATGCCCGCGGCGCGGCGGAAGTCGGCGCACCGGGCGGTGGCCGGGGAGCTGGAACGGCTCGAAGGGCAGCTGCTGCACCGGCTCGGGGTCTAGTACTACAGGGCTAGATCTCTAGCATCTGGAGGCGGAGGCGTCGTCTGAAGTGGCTTCTTCGTGCGTCTGCCTGGTGTCCGCGTCGCCAGGCAGACGCACGGAGGCCCTGGTCGATGACGT
>NZ_JAYMZS010000171.1:0-14626 GCF_035828755.1 Amycolatopsis sp. H20-H5
CTGGAGCGAGGAGCGCCCGGTGAGCGACCTGAGCGCCGCCTTCCCGAACCGCGACGCCTTCGCCGACCGCCTGCGGCCCAGCCGCGTGCAGCCGCCCGCCGAGCGCAAGCCCGAGCCGACGCCAACGCCTACGCCGAAGCCCGAGCCGATCGCCGAGACGCCGTCGCGGCACGGGGCGCACCGCTCGCCCGCCGAGGAGCCGGTCATCGAGGTCAACCCGACGCTGCCGGAAGAGGCCCGTCAGCCGTCGAGCCGTCCTGGTGGCCGCCGTCGCCGCGCCGAGGACGACGATGCCGTGGCCATCCCGAGCAGGCCCGCCACCCCGGCTGCGGAGTCCACCGGCGGCGGTCGACGTCGCCGTCCCGACGGCGAGGCCCCCGCCTGGCAGGCCGAACCGGCCATCGGCGGCAGCCACTCCGCCAACGGATACAGCGTGTCCGGTCACAGCGCGAATGGCCACAGCACGAACGGCCACAGCACCAACGGACACAGTGCCAACGGGAACAGCGGTAATGGACACAGCGCCAACGGGAACAGTGGGACTGGCCCCAGCAGTAATGGACACAGCGGTAATGGACACAGCGGTGGCCACGCCCGTCCCGAATCCGACACCAACGGCACGTCGCGCGGCCGCCGGAGCGACGACCGCGAAGAGGCTCCGGCCGGTTCGCACGCGGCGGGTCGGTCGGTGACCGAACTGCTCGCCGCCCACGGCGCGAACGAGTCGACGCCACGCCGCAGGCGGCGCGCCGAGGACTGACCGGCGCTGCGTAGGGTTACCGGCTGTGAGCGGATCCCCCTCCACTGCGATCGGCCTGGAACGGCCACGCCGGTCCCGCCGGATCACCGTGCTGCTGCCGGTGCTCGGCCTCATCGTGGTCGCGCTCTGCGGCCTGTTCCTGTTCGGCCTGGTCACCGCGAAGGTCGGGGTGGTGGCCGTGGCGATCGGGGTGGTCGCCGCGCTGGTGCCGGTCGGGCTGGTCGTCGCGGCCTTCCTCTGGGTGGACCGCTGGGAGCCCGAGCCGGCGAAGCTGCTGCTCCTCGCGTTCGTCTGGGGCGCCTGTGTCGCGACCATCACCGCGCTGCTGATCAACAGCGGCGCGGAGGCCGTCGGCGACCTGCTGCTCGGCAGCGGTAACGGCAGCAAGGTCAGCGCGCTGGTGTCCGCGCCGCTGATCGAGGAGGCGGCCAAGGGCGCGTTCGTGCTGCTCGTGCTGTGGCGCCGGTCCAACGAGTTCGACGGCGTGGTGGACGGGATCGTCTACGCCGGGTTCAGCGCCGCCGGGTTCGCCTTCACCGAGAACATCTACTACTTCGGCCGCGCGTTCGCGGAGTACGGCTTCGGGAACGGCACCAGCGCCGGGGTGCTCGCGGCGTTCTTCCTGCGGGGCGTGCTCTCGCCGTTCACCCATCCGTTGTTCACCGCGCTGACCGGCATCGGGCTGGGTTTCGCGGCCAGCACGAAGAGCCGCGCGATCCGGATCCTCGCCCCGCTGGGCGGCTATATCGCGGCTGTCTGCCTGCACGCGCTGTGGAACGGCTCGGCGCTGCTCGGCGGGTCGAAGACGTTCATCAACGTGTACTTCCTGATCATGGTGCCGTTGTTCATCGCGGTGTTCTCGCTGGTGGTCCTTCAGCGACGTCGTGAGCAGCGGATAGTCGCGGCGGCGTTGCCGAAGATGGCCGCCGCGCGCTGGATCGCGCCCTCGGAGATCGAACTGCTGGCCAGCCTGTCCGGCCGTCGTGAGTGGCGGAAGCAGGCCAAGCGCCAGTCCGGGCGTCAGGCGGCCAAGGCCGTGGGGGCGTACCAGGCGAGCGTCACCGAGCTGGCGTTCCTGCGCCGGTCGCGGCTCAAGACCGACGAAGATCGTCAGCGCCAGGAAGAGCTGCTCGGCCAGCTTCGCGCGTCCCGCGCCGAAGCCGTCCGGCTCGCCGAACCTGACCACCCTGGGTGACCCGTTACGGGTGAAGCTCATCACCACGACTCCGCGATTCGTGTAAAGGCGGGCTACTCTCGCGCCGTCGTCTGGTACCCGCGCCTGCCGAGCGGGACTGGAACGAGTTGAGGAGTTTCGAGCCATGAGCGTCCACAGGCGCACGCCATGATGCGACCCGCACGCCTCGCGGTGGGTGTCGTTTCCGCCGGTCGGGTCGGCGCCGTCGTCGGCGCCGCGCTGGCCAGGGCAGGCCATACCGTCGTCGCCGCTTCGGGGCTGTCCGCCGCCTCGGTCGGCCGGGCCGACCGGTTGCTGCCCGACGTCCCCTTGCTGCCCCCCGACGAGGTCGCCCGGCTGGCCGATCTGGTCCTGCTCGCGCTCCCGGACGACACCCTGCCCGGGATGATCCGCGGGCTGGTCGCCACCGGTTCCCTGCGGCCCGGCCAGATCATCGTCCACACCTCGGGCGCGCACGGCATCGAAGTGCTCGCGCCCGCGACCGAGCTCGGCGCGCTGCCACTGGCCCTGCACCCGGTGATGACCTTCACCGGCCGCGCGGAGGACCTCGAACGGCTCGCCACTTGCAGCATCGGCGTCACCGCCGCCCCTGGCGACGAGGTGGCGTGGAACGTCGGCGAGGCGCTCGCCGTGGAGATGGGCGCGGACCCGGTGCGGATCCCCGATTCGGCGCGGGCGCTCTACCACGCCGCGCTGGCGCACGGTGCGAACCACCTGATGACGCTCGTCGCGGACTGCGCGGAGTTGTTGCGGGAGGCCGGAATCACGCAGGCGGAACGACTCGTCGCACCGCTGTTGTCGGCGGCACTGGATAATGTGCTGCGGCACGGCGATCGCGCCCTCACCGGCCCGGTCGCGCGTGGTGATCTCGGTACCGTCCGCAAGCATCTCGAGGTGCTGGCGGAGCGCGCCCCCGGCGTGGCCCCGAGTTATCGCGTGCTGGCCAAGCGCACGGTCGACCGGGCCGCCGGCGCCGGACTGCTCGACACCTCGGCCGCCGCCGAGCTCACCGAACTTCTCGACGATCCCGCCGAAGGGCAGCAATCCCAGTGACCACACCGAAATTCACCCGCGGCACGCTCAACACGTTCCAGCCGCCCGAGCACCTCAGCCAGGTCACGCGCGCGCTGCGCGGGGTCAGCCGCAAGATCGCGCTCGTGCCGACGATGGGCGCGCTGCACGCCGGGCACCGCGAGTTGCTGCGCCGGGCCAAGCGGCTGCCGAACACCGTCGTCGCGGCGTCGATCTTCGTCAACCCGCTGCAGTTCGGGGCCGGCGAGGACTTCGAGGCCTATCCCCGCCCGCTCGACGTGGATCTGGCCGTGCTGGCCGAGGACGGCATCGAGCTGGCGTTCACGCCCAAGGTGTCCGACCTCTACGCCGACGGCGCCGCGGTCACGGTGCACCCCGGCCCGCTCGGGGACGAGCTGGAGGGCGCGGTGCGGCCCGGCCATTTCGCGGGAATGCTGACGGTGGTGGCGAAGTTGCTCAATATCGTGCGGCCGGACTACGCCTTCTTCGGGGAGAAGGACTATCAGCAGCTCGTGCTGATCAAGCGGATGGTGAAGGACCTGAACATGGACACCCGGATCATCGGGGTGCCCACTGTCCGTGAGCGGGACGGGCTCGCCCTGTCCTCTCGCAACGTCTACCTGACGCCTGAGCAGCGCGAGGACGCTGTCGTGCTGTCGGCGGCGCTGACCGCCGGCGCGTACTACGGCCGAGAGGGGGCCGAAGCCGTGCTGGACGCCGCGAGGCGGACGCTGGCGGCGAAGCCGTCGGTCGAGGTGGATTATCTGGAGTTGAGGGGAACCGATCTCGGGTCCGCGCCCGTCGATGGGGAGGCACGGCTGTTGATCGCCGCCAGGGTGGGGAGCACCCGGCTGATCGACAACGTTCCGGTGCAGCTCGGCCTCGCCGTCGAGCATCCGGAGCGAACAGAGTTGGACGCAGGGGAATAAGGGAGAGTCCACGATGTACCGCACGATGCTGAAATCGAAGATCCATCGGGCCACGGTGACCCAGGCCGACCTGCACTACGTGGGTTCGGTGACAGTTGACGAGGACCTGATGGAAGCGGCCGACCTGCTGCCGGGCGAGCAGGTGTCCATTGTGGACGTCACGAACGGTTCGCGGCTCGAGACCTACGTCATCAAGGGCGAGCGGGGCAGTGGGGTGCTCGGCATCAACGGGGCCGCCGCGCATCTGGTGCACCCTGGCGATCTGGTGATCCTCATCGCGTACGCGCAGATGGAGAACGCCGAGGCCGCCGCCTTCGAGCCGCGTGTCGTGTTCGTCGACGAGGGCAACCGGATCGTCGAGCAGGGCACGAACCCCGGCCGCGCGCCGGAGGGCTCCGGGCTGATGAGCGGCACCGTCACCCTGCCGGACGAAGACGTCATCGCGTTCCCGGTCGCCGAGACGGCGGACGCCCGCCGCCTCGACGCGCTGCTGCACGCCGAAGGCTGAGCCCACTTGCTGCTCGCGGTGGACGTCGGCAACACCAACATCGTGCTCGGGCTGTACTCCGGGCAGGAGCTGGTCGGGGATTGGCGGATGCGCACCGACGCGCGGATGACCGCCGACGAGCTCGCGCTGACCATGCGCGGGCTGCTCGGCGCGCACGCCGACGCCGTCACTGGCATCAGCGCGTTGTCGACCGTGCCCGCGGTCCTGCGTGAGCTGCGGGTGATGCTGGCCCGCTACTACGCGCGGTTGCCGAAGATCGTCGTCGAGCCGGGGGTGCGCACGGGAGTGCCGCTGCTGGTCGACAATCCGAAGGAGGTGGGCGCGGACAGGCTGGCCAACACCCTGGCCGCGCACCACCTGCACCAGACCGCCTGTGTGGTGGTCGACTTCGGCACTTCGACCAATGTGGACGCCATCTCGGCCAAGGGCGAGTTCCTCGGCGGGGCGTTCGCGCCGGGCATCGAGATCTCGGTCGACGCGCTGGCCGCCCGCGCGGCCGCGCTGCGCAAGGTCGAGCTGGTGCCGCCGCGGTCGGTGATCGGCAAGAACACGGTGGAGTGCCTGCAGTCCGGCATCCTGTACGGCTTCGCCGGACAGGTCGACGGGCTGGTCAAACGGATCGTGCGCGAGCTCGAACCGGACGGCACCGCCTCGGTCGCGGTGATCGCGACCGGCGGCCTGGCGCCGCTGGTGATCGCGGAGTCCGAAACCATCACGGAGCACGTCCCCGACCTCACCCTGCTCGGGCTCCGGCTGGTCTACGAACGCAACCTCCGCTGACCCTCGCCGGCACGCTGTTAGTGCCCCTGAAGGCCACCATGACGGCGTCTAACGCCGTCATGGTGGCCTTCAGGGGCAGTCTTCCAGTCCTGAGTCACGCGGTCCGCGGCGTGCGGAAGGCGTAGGTCACCAGCGGCAGGTCGAACTCGCCGGACGCCGTCTCCGGCCTCGCGGTCAGGAAGTCGCGGGCCGACTGCAGGGCCTTTTCCCGGGCCTCCGGCGACGCGACGAGCAGGTGCGAGTGCGTGGAGATGGTGGCGACCAGGGTTTCGGCGGTCCGCCGCTGTGCGTGCTTGAACGTTTCGTGCTCGAACGGCTCGAAGGCCGAATGTTCGGGCAGGCTGCCGCCGCCCGCCATGCTCTGGCCGACCGTCGCCCGGTGCAGCCTGGTGAACTCCACGATCCACGGCACGGTTTCGTCGTCGTAGTTCCACAGCAGCACGAGCGTTCCGCCCGGCCGCAGCACCCTGGCGATCTCGGTCATCGCCGGCAGCGGGTCGAACCAGTGGAAGGCCTGCCCGACGAAGACGGCGTCCACCGCGGCGTCGCTCAGCGGGATCTTCTCCGCCGTCCCGCTCAGCGCGGTGACCCCGGGGAGGCGGCGGCTCAGCTCCGCCAGCATCTCGGCGTCCGGCTCGACGGCGGTGACCTGGTGTCCGAGCGTCACCAGCCCCTCGGCGAGCTTTCCGGTGCCCGCGCCGAGGTCGAGCACCCGGCCGGTTTCGGGCAATCCGCCCGAAATACCCCAGGTAAGCGCGCTTTCGGGGTAATCGGGCCGGTGCTTGGCGTAGTCACTTGCTTTGGCGCCGAACGAAGCGGCGCGGCGGGCTCGGCGGTGGGGGTCTTCAGTGTGCTCGTTCACTCGTCCGAGGTTAATGCAGTGAATAACCGTCGAGGGCCGAAGAAAGGGTAATCCGGTTGGCGTAGTCAATCAGTGGGTTCGTAGGGTAGGGGCTATGACCGAAATCCCCGCTTCCGGCAGCGCTGAAGATGACCTACCCGAGCAGATGCGGGTGCGCCGGGACAAGCGCGACCGGATAATCGCGGAGGGTATCGATCCTTACCCGGTCGAGGTGCCCAGGACCCACTCTCTCGCCGAGGTGCGGGCCGCGCATTCCGACCTGCCCGCCGACACCGCCACCGGTGACGTCGTCGGTGTCACCGGCCGGGTCATGTTTCTCCGCAATACGGGCAAATTGTGTTTTGCAAGTCTCCGTGAAGGGGACGGCACCGAGTTGCAGGCCATGATCAGCCTGGCGAAGGTCGGGGAAGACGCGCTCGCCGCTTGGAAGACCGATGTCGATCTCGGGGATCACCTATTCGTGCAGGGTGAGGTCATCACGTCCAAGCGTGGTGAGCTTTCGGTGATGGCCGATGGCTGGCGGCTCACCTCGAAAGCATTGCGCCCGCTGCCCGTCGCGCACAAGGAGCTCGGCGAGGAAACGCGGATCCGGCAGCGCTATGTCGACCTGATCCTGCGGCCCAAGGCCCGCGATGTGGTCCGCACTCGCGCCGGAGTGATGCGTTCGCTGCGAGAGTCCTTCCATCGGCGTGGATACACCGAGGTCGAGACCCCGATGTTGCAGACGCTGCACGGGGGCGCCGCGGCCCGCCCGTTCGTCACGCATTCGAATGCCTTCGATCTCGATCTGTACCTCCGGATCGCGCCGGAGCTGTACCTCAAGCGCTGTGTGGTCGGCGGTATCGAGAAGGTTTTCGAGATCAATCGGAACTTCCGCAACGAGGGAAGCGACTCTTCGCACTCTCCCGAGTTCGCGATGCTGGAGTACTACGAGGCGTACGCGACCTATGACTCCAATGCGGTGATGACCCGCGAGCTGATCCAGGAGGCCGCCCAGGAGGTGATGGGCACCCAGGTGGTCACGCTGGTCGACGGCTCGGAGTATGACCTGTCCGGCGAGTGGACCACGCTGCGGATGTACGAGTCGCTGTCCGGCGCGCTGGGCGAAGAGGTGACGCCCGAGACGCCGGCCGCTGATCTGCACGCCTTCGCCAAGGCCCGTGAGATCGAGGTCGATCCCAAGTTAGGGCATGGCAAACTGGTCGAGGAACTGTGGGAGCACCTGGTCGGCGACCATCTGCACGAACCGACTTTCGTTCGTGATTTTCCCCTTGAGACATCGCCGCTGACCAGGCAACATCGCAGTCAGGCCGGGGTGGCGGAGAAGTGGGATCTCTACATCCGCGGATTCGAACTGGGTACCGGGTACTCCGAGTTGGTCGATCCTGTGGTGGAACGCCAGCGTCTGGTGGAACAGTCACGGCTGGGTGCGCAGGGCGATAGCGAAGCGATGAGTCTGGATGAGGATTTCCTCCGTGCGCTGGAGTACGGAATGCCGCCGAGTGGTGGAGTCGGAATGGGGATCGACCGCTTGCTGATGGCGATCACCGGGCTCGGTATCCGGGAGACGATCCTGTTCCCCCTGGTGCGACCTGAATAGCCCGGCCGCGTGACGGATAGCCGATACTGCTCGAATCAAGATTTGCGTTATCCGGGATGAGCGGGTATTAATGTGCTAGACAAAGTCTTCTGTCCCGGGGCATGCCCCGCCACCACATCATTCGAGTAAGCCCCGCAGGAGGAAAAAGATGGCACAGAAGGTGCTCGTCTCGCTCGTCGACGACCTCGACGGCACAGAGGCTGAGGAGACCGTCGAGTTCGGTTTGGACGGTGTCAGCTACCAGATCGATCTGTCGTCGGAAAACGCCGAAGAACTTCGTGACGCACTGGCACAATATGTCGAGCACGCTCGTCGCGCCGGTGGCCGTAAGCGCGCGGCACTGCGTCCCTCCGCCGGTGTGAAGGCCGCGGCTCGCCCCGCGACCGTGGACCGCGAGCAGAACCAGGCCATTCGCGCGTGGGCCCGCAAGAACGGCTACAACGTTTCCGACCGTGGACGTATCCCGTCCGAGGTCGTGGAGGCCTACCACAAGAAGAACTGACGGCGTGCACCGTCGGGGCCGCCGGGAACATTCCCGGCGGCTTCTTTCGTCTCCGGGCTTCAGGCGTCCGATCGGTTGAGCCGGGTGTACTCCGATGGCGGAACTCCGGTCATGGTGCGTAAATCCCGGCTGAAATGGGCTTGGTCGCTATACCCCAGATCGGCAGCGAGCGCCGCGTAGTCCGGCGCGGGGTCCGTGGTGATCCGGCGGGCGGCGTCGTTGATCCTGCACACTCTGATCGCCCACTTCGGTGTGGTTCCCACGTGTTCGGCGAACAGTCGTTGAAGGGAACGCGCGCCGAGCCCGCTGAGAGTGACCAGGTCACTCACTTTGGTAATTGCCGGTTCGTCGGCGATTGATTCCACGACTTCGGCGGCTCGACCGGCGGCTGGCGGTAGTCGCCGCGCATTTGTACTCAGCAGGCTGTCCATCTGACGGACTATTTCGCCGTCGTCCGCCGCCTTCTGTACTGATTCCGTGATCGTTCCGGCCACCGAACCGAAGATCTCTTCCAGCGGGATGGAGCGGTCGGTGATGGTGGATACGGCCCGCCCGAGGAAAGGCCGGAAACAGCCGGGCCGGAACCTGGCCCCGACGCCCTGTCCGGCGCCGTCCAGGACGTGTGAGAACACTTCGTGTGCCGGGCCGAATACTCCGGATGCCCGCTGAAAAAATGTCACGTTCACCGCGAGATTCGGCAGTACCCGCTGTTCATGGGGTGGTTTGCCGGTCAGATCCCACCGCAGCACCCAGTAGTGATCGACGAACGGGGCCAGTCCGGGCGCCGGCGCGTGCCGGGACAGCGTGAACATGCGGTTCGCCAGCTGCTCGTTGACGATGCCCGCGGGAATCCGGCGACTCGGCACGACTCGACACTAGTGCCGTGTCGCCTTTTTACTAGACGCCGATGGTCCACTGGAGCCATGCCTGAACTCGCCACCCAGCTCCGCGTCGCGGCCGCGGAATTCACCGCACTCGTTTGTACGCTCGGCCCCGCCGACCTGACCGCCCGCACGCCTTGCGACGGCTACGACGTCCGGGGCCTGGTCAACCACCTTCTCTACTGGGGCCCGTGGCTCGACGCGGCCGGGCGCAAACAGGACGCCCCGGTGGCCGCCGCCGGTGAGCGCGAGACCGACCTCGTCGGCGACGACTGGGCGGCGGCGCTGGAGAAGCAGACCGAAGGGCTCGTCGACGTCTTTGCCCGTCCGGAGGCGTGGGAGGGGATGACGTTGCTGGGCGGGACGGAACTACCCGCGTCCGTCGTCGGCGAGATGGTGCTCGGTGAGTTCGTCCTGCACGGCTGGGACTTGGCCACCGCTACCGGCCGCCAGCTGCCCTGTGTGCCGGAGGTGGCGGAGGCGCTGTACGCGTCCGTCATTCGGATGGGTGACCAGGCGCGCGCCATGGGGGTCTACGGACCGGAGGTGCCCGTGTCGCCGGAGGCGCCGTTGCTGGCGCGGGTGCTCGGGGCGGCCGGGCGGGATCCGGGGTGGGGCTCCCGAGTGTCATGAAAGGGTCGTTCAGGGCAAAAATTGCCTGGAACGACCCTTTCATGACACCTGCGAAGCAGGAGGGGGCCTCTAGTTCTTGGGGCAGGTCCGGGGACAGCCGTCGCATTCGGCTTCCTGCGGCAGTAAGTAGGAGAAGCAGCAGCTTTCGCGGCGGCGGTTCCACTCGCGGTGCCCGTCGGCGCCGGTCTCCATCCGCAGGGTCGAGGGTGCTGTCAGCGGGGGGAAGCGGGACTCCAGCACCAGGGACGCGTCGGCCACCCCGGCGCCTTCGCCTTCGGCGGTTCCGGCTTGCTTGCCCGCCCACCAGAGGGAGTTGTCGAGGGCGTCCGTCGCCGCCGCCCAGAGCATTCGCTTGCCCAGACGGCTTCCCGGTGCGTACGCGCGCACGAAACGCGCCGCGTGTGCGATGTAGTGCGCACGGAGGACCGCTGCCAGCGCGTGCTCGTCGCGGACGATCGTGGCCTCCGGGCGGGTCGAGCCAGGGTCGGTCGGGAGGCAGTAGAAAGCGTCACCCAGTACGGCCATGCCCTCGGGGTGCGGGCGGTCGCCGCCCAGGGAAAAGGCCAGCTCTTCGGGCCGCAGGGACGGCACGCGGCGCTCGTGGTGGAACAGGAGCGCGCCGACGTGGGCCGGTACGTGGAGGTACCAGGACATGACGTAGCTCGCAGCTGTCCTGGCCGGGGCCGCGCGGTACTGGTCGTTCAGCCACTCCGACAGCTGCTTGCGCCAATGCTCGAAGCCGACCGGCTCGGCGAGCAGGTCCGAGCAACGCAGCCAGCCGCCCTCCGCGGGGATGGCCCTGTGCAGGTCGCCGCGTTCGGAAAGTGCGCCTACCCTGGACACTGATGAGGCGAGGCCGTCTCCGATGTCCGGTGTCGCGCTCGTGGGACGCGGGGCGCGGAAGGGCTGCGGCTGATTCACCGGTCGCCCTCCTTCGTCACACGTTTGGATTAGGTATGGCTAACCTTACAGGTGGCGAGGCGTTACGCCAATCGAGTGCCCAATAGGTGGAAAACTGGTCGTCACTCCCGGTGTTCGCGCTGAGCGGACAACGCGCATCCGGAGGAATCCTGGTGGCCCCTCGCACGTTGGGCTTGACGTAAAGGTGCAGGGCAACCGGATGATGACCAGGCACCCGGCCGGGGAACGGCGCGGGTGGGAACGGGCCACCTCAAGCCATAGTGGTACGCCAGCGCCACCGCTTGGCTACTAGAGTGGTCTTACGGTGCTGAATCCGTCGCGGTGACGCCACGATGGAAACGGGCCGCCGTCGCAGCAGTCGAGGGAGTGCACATGTTTGAGAGGTTCACCGACCGCGCGAGGCGGGTGGTCGTCCTGGCCCAAGAAGAAGCCAGGATGCTCAACCACAACTACATCGGCACCGAGCACATCCTCCTGGGTCTGATCCACGAGGGTGAAGGTGTCGCCGCCAAGGCGCTGGAGTCGCTGGGTATCGCGCTTGAGGGCGTCCGCCAGCAGGTGGAGGAGATCATCGGCCAGGGCCAGCAGGCCCCGAGCGGACACATCCCCTTCACGCCGCGGGCCAAGAAGGTGCTGGAGCTGTCGCTGCGCGAAGCGCTGCAGCTCGGCCACAACTACATCGGCACCGAGCACATCCTGCTCGGGCTGATCCGCGAAGGCGAAGGCGTCGCCGCACAGGTGCTCGTCAAGCTCGGCGCGGACCTCAACCGGGTGCGCCAGCAAGTGCTGCAGCTGCTGTCCGGTTACCAGGGCAAGGAGCCCCAGGAATCCGGCTCCGGCCGTGGCGAGGGCACCCCTTCGTCTTCACTCGTGCTGGATCAGTTCGGCCGCAACATGACCGCGCTGGCCCGCGAGGGCAAGCTCGACCCGGTCATCGGTCGCGGCAAGGAGATCGAGCGGGTCATGCAGGTGCTGTCGCGGCGCACCAAGAACAACCCGGTCCTGATCGGCGAGCCCGGCGTGGGCAAGACCGCCGTGGTCGAAGGGCTGGCACAGGACATCGTCAAGGGCGAGGTGCCCGAGACGCTCAAGGACAAGCAGCTCTACACGCTGGACCTCGGCTCGCTGGTCGCCGGTTCGCGGTACCGCGGTGACTTCGAAGAGCGCCTCAAGAAGGTGCTCAAGGAGATCAAGACCCGCGGCGACATCATCCTGTTCATCGACGAGCTGCACACGCTCGTCGGCGCGGGTGCCGCCGAAGGCGCGATCGACGCGGCCTCGATCCTCAAGCCGATGCTGGCCCGTGGTGAGCTGCAGACCATCGGCGCCACCACGCTCGAGGAGTACCGCAAGTACATCGAGAAGGACGCCGCTCTCGAGCGTCGTTTCCAGCCGATCCAGGTCGGCGAGCCCTCCCTCGAGCACACGATCGAGATCCTCAAGGGCCTGCGTGACCGGTACGAGGCGCACCACCGCGTCTCGATCACCGACTCGGCGCTGGTCGCCGCCGCCACCCTGGCGGACCGGTACATCAACGACCGGTTCCTCCCGGACAAGGCGATCGACCTGATCGACGAGGCGGGCGCCCGGATGCGCATCCGCCGGATGACCGCCCCGCCGGACCTGCGCGAGTTCGACGAGAAGATCGCCAATGTCCGGAGGGACAAGGAGTCGGCGATAGACGCTCAGGACTTCGAGCGGGCCGCGCGCCTGCGTGACGAGGAGAAGACCCTCCTCGGCCAGAAGGGTGAGCGGGAGAAGCAGTGGAAGGACGGTGACCTGGACGTCGTCGCCGAAGTCGACGACGAGCAGATCGCCGAGGTCCTCGCGAACTGGACCGGCATCCCGGTGTTCAAGCTCACCGAGGAGGAGACCACGCGTCTGCTCCGCATGGAGGACGAGCTGCACAGGCGGATCATCGGCCAGGAAGACGCCGTCAAGGCCGTCTCCCAGGCGATCCGCCGGACCCGTGCCGGTCTGAAGGACCCGAAGCGTCCGTCGGGCTCGTTCATCTTCGCCGGCCCGTCCGGTGTCGGTAAGACGGAGCTCTCCAAGGCGCTCGCGGCGTTCCTGTTCGGCGAGGACGACGCGCTCATCCAGATCGACATGGGCGAGTTCCACGACCGCTACACCGCTTCGCGGCTCTTCGGTGCCCCTCCGGGCTACGTGGGCTACGAAGAGGGTGGCCAGCTGACCGAGAAGGTCCGGCGCAAGCCGTTCTCGGTCGTGCTGTTCGACGAGATCGAGAAGGCCCACCAGGAGATCTACAACACGCTCCTGCAGGTGCTGGAGGACGGTCGTCTCACCGACGGCCAGGGCCGCACGGTCGACTTCAAGAACACGGTGCTCATCTTCACCTCCAACCTGGGGACTTCGGACATCTCGAAGTCGGTCAGCCTCGGCTTCTCGTCGAGCGGTGACACGGTTGCGAAGTACGACAAGATGAAGCAAAAGGTCAACGAGGAAATGAAGAAGCATTTCCGCCCGGAGTTCCTGAACCGGATCGATGACATCATCGTGTTCCACCAGCTGACCAAGGACCAGATCATCCAGATGGTCGACCTCATGGTCGGCCGGGTCGAGAAGCAGCTCAAGGCCAAGGACATGGACATCGAGCTGACCGACAAGGCGAAGGCCTTGCTGGCCAAGCGCGGGTTCGACCCGGTCCTCGGCGCGCGGCCGCTGCGTCGCACGATCCAGCGCGAGATCGAGGACCAGCTGTCCGAGAAGATCCTCTTCGGCGAGATCCAGCCCGGCCAGATCATCCTGGTCGACGTGGACGGCTGGAGCGGCGTGGTCGAGGACAAGGACGACCAGGCGCACTTCACCTTCCGCGGTGAGGCCCGGCCGTCGTCCGTCCCGGACTCCCCGCCGGTCAGCATCGGCGCTTCGTCCACCGGTGACGAGAGCGGCGAAGCCGAGAGCGACTGAACAAGGCAGTAGGTGAGAGGGCGGTTCCCCCAAGGGGGAGCCGCCCTCTTTCACGTCCGTGAAATGATGCCTGGCGGACACGGCCAGAGGGGGATACGTGGACGTACTGTCGATCGATTTCGGCACTTCCAGCACGGTCGGCGTGCTGTCGGCCTTCGGCAGGGGGCCGAGGGTGATCGAGGTCGACGGGTCGGTGACCATGTCATCCGCGGTGTACGCGAACGACGACGGTTCGCTCGTCGTCGGGCAGGACGCCGAGCGGCGCGCCCGGCTCGATCCCAGCCGGTTCGAACCCAACCCGAAACGCCGGATCGACGAGGGCACCCTGCTGCTCGGAGACGACGTCGTGCCGGTGGTCGACGCCTTCGCCGCCGTGCTGCGCCGGATCGGCGAGGAGGCCCAGCGTCAGCTTTCCGCGCCGCTGGGCGAGGTCCGCGTCGCACATCCCGCGGGCTGGGGCGTGAGCCGCCAGGCGGTGTTGCGCCAGGCCGCGATGAAGGCCGGTTTCGGCACCATCCACCTCATCCCGGAGCCGGTCGCGGCGGCCGCGCACTACGCCTCGCTCGCCGACCACCCGAGCAGGCTCAGCCGCCCGCTCGCGGTGTACGACCTCGGCGCCGGCACGTTCGACTGCGCCGTCGTCGGGTTCAGCGACCGTGGGTTCGCCGTGCTCGCCGAGGGCGGGCTGGCCGACCTCGGCAGCATCGACATCGACCAGGCGCTGCTCGTCCACGTCGGCCGTGAGGTCTCGCACGCGGAGCCCGCGCAGTGGCAGCGGCTGTTGCGCCCGCAGACCGTGGCCGACCGCCGGATCCGCCGGTCGATGCTGCAGGACGTCCGTGACGCCAAGGAAAGCCTGTCCCGTCATCCGCAGACCGAGGTGCCGATGCCGGAGCCGTTCTCCGACGTCCTCGTCACCCGCGCCGAGCTGGAAGCACTGGTCCGGCCGAGCCTGCTGCGCAGCGCCGAGCTGCTGGCGGACACCATCCGCCGCGCTGGGCTGACGCCGGGGCAGCTCTCCGGCATCTACCTCGTCGGCGGGCCGAGCCGGATGCCGCTGCTGGCAGGGCTGCTGGCGAGCCAGCTCGGAGT
>NZ_JAYMZS010000172.1:0-14423 GCF_035828755.1 Amycolatopsis sp. H20-H5
GCGGACGCCCGCGTACGCCTGGACGGGCTGGTCAAGCCGGTAGGCGCGCTCGGCAGGCTCGAGGATCTCGCGGCCTGGCTGAGCGCGGCACACGGCAGCGTCCCGCCACGGCCGTTGGACGACGTGCGAGTGGTGGTGTTCGCCGGTGACCACGGGGTCTCCGGGATGTCCGCCTACCCGCGTGAAGTGACCGCCGCGATGGTGCGGGTGTTCCTCGCCGGGAAGAGCGGGGTCAACGTCCTCGCCGGCCTGGTCGGCGCGCGGGTGCGGGTGGTGGACATCGCGGTCGACTGGGACGGCGCCGGGGTGCCGCCCGAAGTCCAGGCACACAAGATCCGGCGCGGTTCGGGCGCGATCGACGTCGAAAACGCCCTGGAGCCCGGCGAAGCGTCCCGGGCGTTCGACGCCGGCCGGGCGATCGCCGACGAGGAGATCGACGGCGGCGCGGACCTGCTGATTCCCGGCGACATGGGGATCGGTAACACGACGGTGTGCGCGGCGCTGGTAGCAGCGTTGCTCGGCCTGCCCGCGGAGGAGGTCGTCGGCACCGGTACCGGTATCGACGACGGAGGACGGGCCAGAAAAGTGGCGCTGGTTTCGGCGGCACTGGCGCGGGCCGGTTCCCCCGGCGAGCCGTTCGAGCTGCTGACCGCGCTGGGCAGCGCGTGTGCGGCCGCGACCGCCGGGTTCCTGGTCCAGGCCGCCGTGCGCGGGGTGCCCGTGTTGCTGGACGGCGTGTTTTCCGGCGCGGCGGGGCTGGTGGCGAGGGAGCTGGCGCCGGGCGCCGAACGGTGGTGGCTGGCCGGGCATCGTTCGACCGAGCCTTCCCAGGCCCACGCCCTCAAGGCGCTCGGTCTGGAGCCGATCCTGGACCTGGGGCTGAGGCTCGGCGAAGGCAGCGGAGCGGTCCAGGCGGTCCCCACGCTTCGAGCCGCGCGAGCGATTCTCGCCGACATGGGCCTGCTGGCGGACCTGGCTTGAGCGGCCCTGGTTGTCGTGCCGTTGCCGCGGCGGGCGCCGGCGTTCCTGGCCGGGTGGCAGCACCCGACGCTGCCCCAAGGCGACTCTGAGATGGGCACTTTGTCGGATTCCGCGCGACTCGCGGTCGGGACCCTGACCACGGTGCGGGTGCCCGCGCCGACCGTGATCAACCGCCGGGTGGCCGGTGCGGCGATGACCTTGGGCCCCCTTGCCGCGCTTCCGCTCGCGGTCGTCGCCGGGCTGGTCATCGCCGGTGGCCAGGCAGTGGGTCTGCCCGAGTTGGCGTCAGCCGGGCTGGCGCTCGGTGCGGTCGCGCTCGGCAGTCGTGGTCTGCACCTCGATGGGCTCGCCGACACCGCTGACGGTCTCGGAGCTTCCTACGACCGGGTGAAAGCCCTGGACGTCATGCGCCGGGGTGACTCCGGGCCAACCGGCGTAGCGACTCTGCTGTTCGTGCTGCTTGTGCAGTGCGGCGCGCTGGCGGGGGCCACCGCCGCCGGGCATGGGATCGCGGCCGTGGTCGTGGCTGTCGTTGCCGGACGGTGCGTGCTGTCGTTGTGCTGCGCACGAGGCGTGCCCTCGGCAAGGCCGGACGGTTTGGGCGCGACGGTCGCCGGGTCGGTTCCGGCCGTCACGGCGGTGGCGGTGTTCGTCCTCGCGGCCGGTTTGGCCGCCCTGTCGCCCGGTCTGCCGTGGTGGCGCGGCGCCCTGGCCGTCGTTCTCGCGTACGGCGTGGCCGGGGTTCTGCTGATCCGCTGCGTACGACGGCTCGGTGGCATCACGGGAGATGTCCTGGGTGGGTGCGTCGAGGTAGCAGTCGCGACGGCCTTGGTCACGCTGGCGCCGTAGCCGTACCCACGGGCAATCTGGCGCGCCGGAATTCTCTCAGCGAACGCTGGACAGCGCGGCGAGGAAGGCGTCGACGACGTCGCGATCACGAACCGCGACTCGCAGGTAGTCGGCGTCGAGGCCAGGGAACGTGTCGCCCCGGCGGACGGCGTAGCCCGCGTCTCGTAACCGCAGCCGTACCTGATCAGCACCCGGCATACGGATGAGCACGAATGGGGCCCTCGGTTCGCCCATCACTTCGACACCCAGTGCCCCAAGCCCGGAAACCAGGTATTCGCGGTCATGTTCAGCCGCGACAGCGAGCTTTTCGGCCTCCTCGAGCGCGATCGGCCTGCTGCACACGACGACCGCCACGGCCGCCAGAGTGGAGACCGACCACGGCGGCTGGACAGCGCGGAGCCGCTTGATCATCGGCGGCTCGGCGAGCACATATCCGGCGCGCAGGCCTGCGATCCCCCAGGTCTTGGTCAAGCTCCGCACCACGACCAGTCCTGGAACGGGGAGCGCCGCGAGCGACTCCACCTCACCTGGCACGGCGTCGAGGAACGCCTCGTCCACGACCAGGAGGCGTCCCGGGCGCACCAACTCGCGCAGCGTCGACGCCGGGTGCAGCACGGACGTCGGGTTGGTCGGATTTCCGACGAACACGAGGTCAGCCGCTTCAGGAACCCGTTCGGGCCGGAGCACGAACCCCTCCTCCGGCGTCAGCAGCACCCGCTGGACCTCGTGCCCGCCGGCTCGCAGAGCGGCCTCCGGCTCCGTGAACTGCGGATGCACGACGACGGCGTTGCGCGGCCGCAACGCAGTCGCCAAAAGGGTGAAAGCCTCGGCCGCGCCCGCGGTGATCAGCACCTCTTCGACGGCTCGGCCGTGCCTGTGAGCCACCGCGCGCGTCGCGGCTGTCACGTCGGGGTACGCGGCGAGATCGTCGAGTGCACCGGCCAACTCGTGTCGGAGCCAGTCCGGGGGGACCGGCAGCCGGACGTTGACCGCGAGGTCGACCAGTCCGGCGCCGACCTCGCGGTCGCCATGGTGATGCAGGTCGTGGTCAGGCATCGGCGGTCGCCGAGGAGACCGGCGAATACGCGTGCACAGCGGCCGCGAACCGGCTCGCCAGCTCCGGATAGCCCGCCCAGTGGACGTGCAGATAGGACGCGTGCAGCGTCGGCGAGGCGAAGCCTTCGGGCTCGCGGTCCCAGCCCCAAGCCGCGGTTTCCCCTCGGCGCGGAGCGACTTCCGTGCGGTGGAATTCGTGCCCGGTGACCCGCTGCCCTGCTCGCGCGAGCACGTTGTCCTCGATCGAGACGGCGGTGCGATAGCCGAGTTTCCCGCGTTTGGTCATCGAAGCGACCGCGTCGAGCGCACCGACCATCGGGAGCCCGTCCAGCTCACGACAGAGGTACAACAGTCCCGCGCACTCGGCGCTCACCGGCATGCCCCGCTCGATCGCTCCGGCGACCTCGGCTCGCAGCGACTGGTTGGCGGACAGCTCCGCGGCGTGCACCTCGGGGAACCCGCCGCCGAAGTACAGACCGGCGGCCCCTGCGGGCAGGCGCTGTTCCCGCAGGGGGTCGACGTCCACCACGTCGACGCCGGCAGCGGCCAGGAGTTCGACGTCCTCCGTGTAGCGGAAGGTGAAAGCGGGCCCTGCGGCCGCCGCGACGATCGCCCGCGGTCCGCCCTCGAACGACACCTCGGTGGCCGGATCCCAAGGTGCACCGGACAGTTTCGACGCCCTGAGTGCGACCCGGACGACCGCGTCGAGGTCGACCCCGCCGGAGATCCACTCGGCCAGGCGCGGCAGCATCCGCTCGGAATCCGCCGCTCGTTCCGCGGCCGGGACGAGTCCCAGGTGGCGGCTCGGCGCGTGGATGTCCTCGTTGCGGCGCAGCGCGCCCAGCAGCGGGACGCCGGTGGCCTCCAGCGCGGTCACGATTTCGTCCTCGTGCCGTTGCGAGCCCAGTTTGTTGAGGATCACGCCGGCCAACCGGACACGCGGGTCGTAGTTCGCGAAACCGAGCACGACCGCGGCCACGCTGCGGCTGGCCGCGCTGGCATCCACCACCAGGACCACCGGGGCGTCCAGGAGACGGGCGACGTGGGCCGTCGAGGCGTACCCCTCGGTGCCTAGGGCACCGTCGAACAGACCCATCACGCCTTCGATGACGGCGATGTCCGCGCCGGCGGAACCGTGCAGCAGCAGGGGAACGATCCGTTCCTCACCCTGGAGGAACGGATCGAGGTTGCGCGCGGGACGGCCGGTGGCGAGGGCGTGATAGCTCGGGTCGATGAAATCCGGCCCGACCTTGTGGCCGGACACGACGTGCCCCCGGGCCCGCAGCGCGGCCATCACACCGGCGGCGACGGTGGTCTTGCCGTGCCCGGAGCCGGGTGCCGCGATGACGACACGAGCTACCACGACGTCACCACTCGATGCCCCGCTGGCCTTTTTGCCCCGCGTCCATGGGGTGTTTGACCTTCGTCATTTCGGCGACCAGGTCCGCGACCTCGATCAGCTCGGGCGGCGCGTAGCGGCCGGTGATCACGACGTGCTGGTGTCCCGGGCGTGAAGCCAGTGTCTCGACGACGTCGCCGACCTCGAGCCAGCCCCATTTCACCAGGTAGCTGAACTCGTCGAGGACGTAGAAGTCGTGGGTTTCGGCGGCGAGCCGTCGCTTGATCTCGGCCCAGCCTTCCTGGGCGTTGGCCGCGTGGTCCTCGGCGCTGCCGGCCTTGCGCGTCCAGCTCCAGCCCTCGCCCATCTTGTGCCACTCGACCGGCCCACCTTCGCCGGTTTCGTCGTGCAGCTTGCCGAGTGCGCGGAAGGCGGCTTCCTCGCCGACCTTCCACTTCGCCGACTTCACGAACTGGAACACGCCGATCGACCAGCCCTGGTTCCACGCGCGCAATGCCATCCCGAACGCGGCGGTGGACTTGCCCTTCATGTCGCCGGTGTGCACGGCGAGCAGAGGACGGTTGCGGCGCTGCCTAGTGGTGAGGCCGTCCTTCGGGACGACGGCCGGTTTCCCCTGCGGCATCAGGCGGCCCTGCCGGACGTCCGGGAACGGACTGCGCCGGCCAGGGTTTCCGCTGCGACCTCGCCAAGCGGGACGTGCTCGGCGCCGAGCCGGACGGCGAGCTCCGCCGCGAGGCCGAGCCGCATCTTGCCGCTCTCGCAATCCATGACGACTCCCGCGATCCCGGCGTCGGCCAGCAGACCGGCGGCGGCGTGCGAGTGGGCGACCGCGTCGGCACCGCTGGTCGCTCGGCCGTCGGTGACGACAACGAGCAGTGGGCGGCGGCGTGGGTCCCGGATCGCCTCGATCTTCAGGACTCGCGAGGCCTCGAGCAGCCCTTCCGCAAGCGGGGTCCGGCCCCCGGTCGGCAGGGATTCCAGGCGCGACGCGGCGGCGTCGACGCTGATGGTCGGGGGCAGCGCCAGCTCGGCACCGGCACCTCGGAAGGTGATCAGGCCGACCTTGTCGCGTCGCTGGTAGGCGTCGAGCAGCAGCGAGAGCACGGCGGACTTGACCTCGCGCATACGCGCGCGGGCGCCCATCGACCCGGAGGCGTCCACACAGAACAGGATGAGATTGCCTTCGCGGCCTTCGCGGAGCCCGAAACGGAGATCTTGGGGCCGGAACTCGAGCCCCGCGCCCGAACGGCCGCGAGCCCGCTGGTGAGGGGCCGCCGCGCGCAGGGTCGCGACCAGGTGGGGCCCGCCTTCCCGCACGCTGGACGGCTGGACACCGATGGTGCGCCCGGTGTCGGTGATCGCCCGTGAACGCCGTCCATGCGCTCCTTCGCCGGTGCCCTTGACCGTGAACAGTCTTGCCCGATAAGGCTTTCCGGCCCCGACGGTCTGGTTCCCGGAGCCGTTCTGGGCATTCTGGGGACTGCTCTCGTCGCTGTGACGGTTTTCCTCGCCCTTGCTGCCGCCGGGCTGACCGTCCGCGGACGGCGGTTCCGAACCGGAGCCCGGCCCGTTGTCGTCCGGGCCTTCCGGGCCGGGGTCCTCGGGCTGGGCGTCCTTCAACGCCTGCTCCAGCTGCTCCTCGGAGATTCCCGGGGCGTCGAACGGGTTACGGCGGCGCCGGTGCGGCAGCGCGAGGCGGGCGGCGACACGGATGTCGTCGGTGGTCACCTCGTCGCGGCCGGACCACGCGGCGTGCGCGACGGCCGCGCGGGCCGTGACGATGTCCGCACGCATACCGTCGACCTCGAACGACGCGCAGATCTCGGCGATCTGGAGCAGGGCCTCGTCGGAAAGGGTGACGGACGGCAGAAGCCGCTGCGCCGCCTGGATCTCCACGGCCAGCTCAGCGTCTTCGGCGGCGTACTCCGCGGCGAAGGCCTCGGGATCCGCCTCGTAGGCGAGACGCCTGCGCACGACCTGGACGCGCTGCTCGGGTTCACGACTGGAGGCGACCTCGACGGTCAGCCCGAACCGGTCGAGCAGCTGCGGGCGCAGCTCGCCCTCTTCGGGGTTCATGGTCCCGATCAGCACGAACCGCGCGGCGTGCGAAATGGACACACCCTCGCGTTCCACGGTCGCGCGGCCCATCGCGGCCGCGTCGAGCAGGGTGTCCACCAAGTGGTCGTGCAGGAGGTTGACCTCGTCCACGTAGAGCAGTCCCCGGTGCGCGGCCGCCAGCAGCCCCGGCTGGTAGTCGGTGACGCCCTCGCCCAGTGCCCGCTCAAGATTCAGCGAACCGACGACGCGGTCCTCGGCGGCGCCGACCGGCAGCTCGACGAGCCGGGCGGGACGGCGGTGCGCCGCGTCCACCGAGTGCGGGCCGTCCGGGCAAGCCGGGTCCTGGTTCGCCGGGTCGCAGGAGAACCGGCAGCCGTCGGCCACGTCGACCTCGGGCAGCAGGCCGGCCAGCGCACGCACCATCGTCGACTTCGCGGTGCCTTTCTCCCCCCGGACCAGCACGCCGCCGACGGCGGGCGAAATCGAGGAGAGCACCAGCGCCAGGCGCAGATCCTGCATCCCGACAACGGCTGTGAACGGGTACGGCTTCAACAGTGCTCCTGTCCTAGACGGCTCCGGGCGACCTGCGGCCGATCATCGCACAGGAATCCGGTCGTCTACGGTCAGCGATCGTGCGCGAAAAATCACCCCTCACCGTGGTGGTGGGGATCGGAGCCGACGGCTGGCCGGGGCTGAGCGAACCCGCGCGGGCCGCCGTGCTCGCCGCCGACATCGTCTTCGGCGCGCGACGGCAACTTGACTACGTTCCCGGCACCGCCGAGAAGGTCGCGTGGCCAAGCCCTCTGCTGCCAGCCCTGGACGGGCTTCTGGCCGAACACGCCGGGCGCGCGATCTGTGTGCTCGCCAGCGGCGACCCGCTGCTCTCCGGTATCGGCACCACGCTGATCGAGCGTGGTCACGAGATCCGGGTACTGCCCGCGGTGTCCTCGGTGGCACTGGCCCGCGCGCGGCTGGGCTGGGCGGCCGAGGAGACCGAAGTCGTCACCGTCGTCGGCCGGGCGGTGCACCGGGTGACCCGCGCGCTGGCTCCCGGCCGGAAGGTGCTGGTACTCGGCTCGGACCCGGCCGAGCTCGGCAAGCTGCTCAAATCCCGCGGCTACGGGAACAGCAAGCTCACCGCGCTGAGCGAGCTCGGCGGCCCGGACGAGCGGATCGTCGACGGGTGGACACCTGGTGCCGGCGCGCTGACCGTGCTGGCCATCGACTGTGCCGGACCGGGGTTGTCGCTGCTCGGTGGGCTGCCGGACGACGCGTTCGAGCACGACGGCCAGCTGACCAAGCGTGACTTACGGGCTTCGGCGCTCGCCCGGCTGGCGCCCATCCCGGGCGAGCTGCTTTGGGACGTCGGGGCCGGGGCGGGCAGTGTCGGGATCGAATGGTCGCGCGCGCACCCGCTCAACCGCGCGGTGGCGATCGAACGTGACGAGGCACGAGCGGCGCGGATCGAGCGCAACGCCGAGACACTGGGGGTCCCTGAACTGCGGGTCGTCCTGGGTGGCGCCCCTGAGGCGCTCACCGGCCTCGCCACGCCCGACGCGGTGTTCGTCGGCGGCGGCGTGACCGTGCCCGGGGTGCTGGAAACCTGCCTGGCCACCGGCGCGCGAGTCGTCGCGCACGGCGTCACGCTGGAAGCGGAGCTCGTTTTAGCACACGCGTGCCAAAAAAACGGCGGCGAGTTGACGAGGATCTCCGTCGAGCAGGCCGCGCCGCTCGGCGGCTTCACCGGCTGGACCCCGGCCAGGACCGTCACCCAGTGGAGCAAGCCATGACCGTGCACTTCATCGGCGCCGGACCGGGCGCCGCCGATCTGATCACCGTCCGCGGGCGTGACCTGCTCACGCGGTGTGGGCTGTGTCTGTATCCCGGCAGCATGACGCCGACGGACCTGCTTGCGTACTGCCCGGAGGGTGCGGAGTGCGTCGACACCGCCAACCTGAACCTCGAGCAGATCGTCGGGCGGATGATCACCGCGCACCGGCAGGGCCACGACGTGGCCCGGCTCTGTTCCGGTGATCCGTCCCTCTACAGCGCTGTCGCCGAGCAGATGCGCAGGCTCGACGAAGCCGGAGTGCCCTACAAGATGACGCCGGGCGTGCCCGCTTTCGCCGCCGCGGCGGCCGTGCTCAACCGTGAGCTGACCGTGCCCGAGGTGGGACAGAGCCTGGTCATCACTCGTGCGCAGGCACGCTCGACCGCGATGCCCGAGGGCGAGACGCTGGCCGGCTTCGCCCGCACCGCCGCGACGCTGGCCCTGCATCTGGCGATCAACCGGATCGAGCAGGTCGTCGAGGAACTGCTGCCGCACTACGGCGAAGACTGCCCGGCAGCCGTCGTCGCCCTGGCCAGCCAGCCGGGCGAACTGGTCGTCCGCGGCACGCTGGCCGACATCGCCGGGCAAGCCCGAACCGCGGGGATGACCCGCGCGGCGACGATCTTCGTCGGCCGCGTGCTGACCGCCGACCGTTTTCCGGACAGTTTCCTGTATTCGAGCACCCGTGACCGCACAAGCCAACCGGAGTCCTTGTGAACCTGCGCTGGGGCCTGCTGGCCGCCGGAACCATCGCCGCGGAGTTCGCCGCGGGCGTCGAAGAAAGCAAGCACGGCACGCTCGCGGCGGTGGCCGCGCGCTCGGCCGGCCGCGCGGCGGAGTTCGCCGCACGCTTCGACATTCCCCGCTGCTACGGCTCGTACGAGGATCTCCTCGCCGACCCCGGGGTCGACGCGGTGTACGTGTCGACCCCGCACCCGATGCACGCCGAGTGGGCGATCCGCGCCGCCGAAGCGGGCAAGCACGTGCTCTGCGAGAAACCGCTGACTGTGACCGCCGGCGAAGCCGAGAAGGTCATCGACGCGGCCAAGCGCAACGACGTCTTCCTGATGGAAGCGTTCATGTATCGGCTGCACCCGCAGACCCGGCGGCTCGCGGAACTGGTCTCGTGCGGCGCGATCGGCGAGATCCGCGCGGTCGACGTCACCTTCAGCTACGCGTCCGGTGACGCCGAGGTCGCCCGGCTGGCCGACCCGGCGCTCGGCGGCGGCGGGATCCTCGACGTCGGCTGCTACTGTACTTCGCTGGCCCGGCTGGTCTCGCAATGCGCGACCGGCCAGGACGTTGTCGAGCCCGAAGAGGTGACCGGGCTGGCCCGGCTCGATCCGGCGACCGGGGTCGACGAGTACGCGATGGGCCTGCTGCGGCTGCCGGGCGACATCATCGCGCAGCTGTCCTGCGGGTTCCGGCTGACGCAGGACGACCACATCCGGATCTACGGCACCGGCGGGCAGTTGTCCGTCCCCCGGCCCGCGTGGGTGCACGCGCTGCGCAAACCGGGGACCTCGCACATCGTGCTCACCCCGGAGGGCGGCGAACCGGAAGTGATCGAGGTCGAAGCCACCCAGGGTCTCTTCGCGCGCGAGGCCGACCACGTGGCCACTCACATAGCCGACCGGCAGGCCCCCGAGCTGACCTGGGCGGAGACGCTGGCCAACATGCGCACCCTGGACCGCTGGCGTGAAGCCGTGGGCTACGGCCGGTGAATCCCTCTGTCCCCGGAGACCACCTCGACGGTGCTCAAGTCCCTGAAGGTGGCCTTCAGGGACTTCCCGTGCTCGTGCTCGGGGGCACCGGCGAAGCCCGGGAACTCGCGGCGGAACTGGTCGGCCACGGGATACCCGTGGTCTCCTCGTTGGCAGGCCGGGTCGCCAGGCCGCGCTTGCCCGCGGGCGAGGTGCGCGTCGGAGGCTTCGGCGGCCCGGACGGGCTGGCCGCCTGGATCAGGGAACACCGCACCGCTGCCGTGGTCGACGCGACCCATCCGTTCGCCGAACGCATCGGCGCCTCGGCCGTCGAAGCCGCCGCGCGGACCGGGGTGCCACTGCTCCGGCTCGCACGCCCGGGCTGGACAGCAGGTCCCGGCGACGACTGGCATTGGCAGGACACCCTCGATCAGGCCGCGGCCGCGCTGCCGGGGCTGGGCGAGCGGATCTTTCTCACCAGCGGCAGGCAGGGGCTGGCCGCCTTCGCCGGGCTCGACGAGCTGTGGTTTCTCATCCGCTGTGTGGATCCGCCCGACCCACCGCTCCCCCGGCGGTACGAGGTGCTGCTGGACCGCGGGCCCTACGAGGTCGCGTCCGAGGTCGCGCTGCTGCGGGACAACAGGATCGACGTACTGGTCACCAAGGACAGCGGCGGCGAGATGACCGCCGCGAAGCTCACGGCGGCTCGTCAACTCGGCCTGCCGGTCGTGATCGTCCGGCGGCCGCGACGCCCTGTCACCGAAACCGTCGACCGAGTGGAGGACGCGCTCGCATGGATCCTGAACCGATGAGCGAGTTCTACGAAGTCCTGCACCGGCGGCGGGACGTGCGGGGCGAGTTCTCCGGAGCACCCGTCGACCCGGCGGCCCTGCGCCGGATCCTGGGCGCTGCGCACGCCGCACCCAGCGTCGGCCTGACCCAGCCCTGGGACTTCGTCCTGGTGAGCGACCTCGGTCTCCGCGAGACCTTCGCGAAGCACGTGCACACCGAGCGCGAGATTTTCGCCGCCTCGCTCGACGGCGATCGCGCGGACACCTTCGCGCGCATCAAGATCGAGGGCATCCTCGAGGCCAGTCTGGGTGTCGTGGTCACTTACGACCCCGCCCGCGGGGCGCCGGACGTTCTCGGCAGGCACGCCATCGCGGACGCGGGGCTGTATTCCGTCGTGCTGACGATCCAGAACCTGTGGCTCGCGGCGACCGCGGAGAATCTCGGCGTCGGCTGGGTCAGCTTCTACCGGGAGCCGTTCCTGGCCGAGCTCCTCGGCATCCCGGACGGCATCCGGCCGGTCGCTTGGCTGTGCCTCGGCCCGGTCACCGAACTGGCGGCCGTACCGGACCTCGAACGGCACGGGTGGCGGGAACGTCGCGCCCTCGACGGGGCAATACACCACGACCGGTTCACCCCGGGACAGCCAGGCCCTGCGTAAACCGCGTGGACACGACCCATTAGCGTTGCGCCGATGCGTCTGATCGCCGTCACGCTGGGGTTGCTCTCCGCCTTGTGCGCGTTGGCTTTCCCGTTCCTGCCCGTCGTGCAGGACACCGCGGAGATCGTGTGGCCGAACGGCACCGACACCCGCGCCGTCAGCGCGCCCTTGACTGGGTACTGGGCGCAGGACATGCGCGTGGACCTGCCCTGCGAAACCATCCGCTCGGTCGACGCCCGCACCACCGGGCCCGCCCTGCTCTACGCCACGGTTCCGGACGGCCGCACCGACACCCACGCGGACAACGGCGCCGGCCTGCAGCTGCGGATCGACAACGGCGTGCTGCTCGCGTCGAGTCAGGGCCAGCAGATCGCGAACCAGCCGCTGCCGGAGACCGGCTGCTCGGTGGTGCTCACCTCCGACGCCAAGCAGATGACGCTGACCGCCGCCGGCAGGCCGATCTTCCACACCGAGAGCGACGTCCGGCCCCGCATGGTCGGCATCTACTCCTCGGTCAGCTCGGCCAAGGACCCCGTCGCCGGTCTGCACGTCTCGGTGGTGACGGACACCCGCTACCAGACCTCGCCGACGGGCTGGAAGATCGGCGTCGGCATCCTCGCCGTCCTGTCGCTGATCGGCTGTCTCATCGCGGTGACGCGGCTGGACTCCGGTTTCGCGCGACGCGCGCCGCGCTGGGCGCCGGTCGGCTGGTGGCGGCTGACCGCCCGCGACGCGACGGTGTTCATCGCGCTCGGCGCGTGGGTGTTCATCGGGCCGGTCACCTCGGACGACGGCTACATCCTGACCATGGCGAGAGCCACCGAGGACACCGGGTTCCTGGCGAACTACCACCGCTGGTTCGGCGTCGCGGAAGCGCCGTTCGGCTGGTTCTACCACGTGTACGAACTGATGGCGCACGTCAGCACCGTGCCGCCGTGGATCCGGCTGCCGTCGTTCCTGCTGGGCGCGCTCAGCTGGCTGCTGATCAGCCGCGAGGTGATGCCACGGCTCGGCACCCAGGTCCGGCTCAGCCGCGCGGCCGGCTGGGCCGCCGCGGCGGTGTTCCTGGTCTGGTGGATGCCCTACAACAACGGTGTGCGGCCCGAGCCGGTCGCCGCCGTCGGCTCCCTGCTGGCGATCTGCGCGGTCGAGCGGGCGCTGGTCACACGGCGTCTGCTGCCACTGTGTCTCGGCCTGACGGCCGCGGCGTTCACCCTGGCCGCGACGCCGACCGGGCTGATCGCCGTCGCACCGTTCCTGGTCGCCGCGAGACCACTGTTCAAGCTGGTCCGCCAGCGCGCCGAGAAACACGGCTGGCTGCCGGTGCTGGCGCCGGTGCTCGCGGCCGGGCTGCTGGTGCTGATCGTGGTGTTCGCCGACCAGACCTTCGCGACCGTGCAGGAGGCCACCCGCATCCGGACGCAGGTCGGCCCGAACCTGTCCTGGTTCGAGGAGCTGTCGCGCTATCAGCTGCTGTTCGCGGACCTGCCGGACGGCTCGGCGCCCCGGCGGTTCCCGGTGCTGCTGGTGTTGCTGTGCACCGGCACCTGCCTGGTGGTGCTGCTGCGCCGCGGCCGGATCCCGGGCGCGGCGCTCGGCCCCAGCCGCAGGCTGATCGGCACGACAGCGTTGTTCTTCCTGCTTCTGGCTCTGACGCCGACGAAGTGGACACACCACTTCGGCGCGTTCGCCGCCGTCGGCGCTTCGATGGCCGCGCTCACCGCGCTCGCCACCAGTTCGACGGTGCTGAGATCACGCCGGAACCGGGCCGCGTTCCTGGCCGGGCTGCTGGTGGTCGCCGCGCTGGCCGCGACCGGGCCCAACTCGTACTGGTTCGTTTCCCAGCTCGGCGTGCAGTGGTCCAAGGAGGCCCCGTCGTTCGGCGGGATCGCGCTGTCCACGATCCTGCTCGTCGCGGCCGCGATCTCCGGGATCTACGCGTTCGTCGAAAACGTGCGCGCGCACCGGCCGGGTCTGCAGGCAGGCCCGCAGGAGGGACGCGGCCGCTCGCTGCGGCTGGGTTCGCTCTCGCTGGTGGTGGTCTGTGGTCTCGTCGCGGGCGGCGAGTTCCTCACCATGGCGGTGGCCATCCACAACCAGAGCGGCAGCTACAGCCTCGGCGCGGCCAACATCGGGCACCTGTTCGGCAAGAGCTGCAACCTCTCCGACCACGTGATGGTGGAGCGCGACGCGATCACCAGCATCCTGAAGCCGCAGGACGAGCAGCGGACGGTCGCCGAGACCAAAAAGCCGCCGGCCGAACAGTCACCGCTGCCGGACCCCGAGAAGGACAACGGCCGCGTCCAGACCGGCTTTCACGTCCGCCCGATGGACGACAAGGACCCGCTCGCCGAACCGCCACACGGGTTCACCACGGGCAAGGTGCCGATGTGGAGCAGCTACCACGACCCCGAAACGCGCGCCGGACGGCTTCGCAGCGACTGGTTCGCGCTGCCGGAGAAGCCCGCGGGCGGGCAGATCGTCATCGCGACGGCCGGGGCGCGGCGCAAGCCGACCTCGGTGAGCCTCGACTACGGCATGAAGACGCCGGACGGGGTGAAGGTGCTGCGCAGCCAGTTCATGCTGCCTCCCGGCGCGGGCACCGGCGGCTGGAACGACACCCGGATCAACCTGCGGGACCTGCCCCCGGAGACGACCGCGGTGCGGGTCAACGCCGTCGACAACGACCTCACCGAGGACGGCTGGATCGCCGCTTCCGCCCCGCGGGTGCCGACGTTCACCACCCTGACGGAGATGATCGGCTCCAAGCCCGTGTACATCGACTGGCCTGCCTCGTTCGTCTATCCGTGTGTGCAACCGGCGACCTCCCACGACGGGATCGCGCAGGTCCCGGACTACCGCATCACCGCGGGCGCCATCGCGGACGAGGCCAAATGGGCCTCCAGCGCGACCGGCGGCCCGATCGGCTGGCTCGAGGAGCTGGCTGACATGCCCGAGGTGCCGAGTTACCTGATCGGCCAGCCCAGCCAGTCGTGGGGGCAGCTGCTGCAGGTCGAGCCCTACACCGACGGCGTCGAGCCGACGGTGGTGCACGGGACGAAGACCGTGCCCGGCTGGTGGTCGCCTGGTCCGGGGCCGCGCCAGCCGAACGGCACCGACCCGACACGCTAGGCC
>NZ_JAYMZS010000173.1:0-14399 GCF_035828755.1 Amycolatopsis sp. H20-H5
GGCGACCGGGCCGGGGTCAGCGCGATCCGGCCGGGCAGCGCCATTCCTGTCACGTTCCACGGCAAGCGGGCCACGGTGGTGCCCGTGGGTGCGCAGGTCGTGTCCGACCCGATCGAGTTCCCGGTGCGCGCGCGGGACAACGTCACCGTGACGACCTATCTCGCCCACGGGCAGGCCTCGACGGCGATCACCTCCCACCCGGGCTCCCGCACCACCTCGTACCTCGTCACCGGGGACCATGTCACTGACGACGACCTTCCCGGCGCCGGCCCGGTCGACCACTGGTACTTCCTCAGTGGCGCCGAGGTTTCGACCGCGGACTCCACCGCGGCGGTCGCCATCGTGGGCGACTCGCTGACCGACGGCCGGGGCTCGACGACCAACGGGAACGACCGCTGGCCCGACCGGCTCGCGGCCCGCCTGCGGCCCGGCACCGCGGTGCTCAACCAGGCCGCCGGTGGCAACCGCGTGCTGCAGGACGGGCTCGGCCCGAGCGCGCTGGCCCGGCTCGACCGCGACGTACTGGCGCAGAGCGGGGTCGCCTGGGCCATCGTGTTCGAAGGCGTCAACGACATCGGCACCGCCGCCGCCACCCCGGCCGCGCAGCAGCAGGTCGCCGCCGACCTGATCGATGCCTACGACCAGATCATCACGCGGGCGCAGGCACAGGGAATCCGCGTCTACGGTGCCACGCTGACCCCGTTCGGCGGCAACACCGGTTACGACGACACGGCCGGGCTGCGGGAGTCGGCGCGGCAGGCGGTCAACACCTGGATCCGCACCAGCGACCGGTTCGACGCGGTGCTCGACTTCGACCACGTCGCGCGCGACCCCCACGCACCGGCCCGGCTGCTGCCCGGCTATGACGTCGGCGACCACCTGCATCTCGGCCCGGCCGGGTACCGCGCGCTCGCCGACAGTGTCCCGTCGAAACTCTTCGAATCCTAAGCCAAGTGCCCCTGAAGGCCACCTTCACGGCGTTTTACGCTGTGAAGGTGGCCTTCAGGGTCAGCTCGCCGTGCAGGAAGGTGTCATGCCGCTGCCGGTTCCGGTGCCCTGGAAGCCGAACTCGGTGGACTGTCCTGCGGCGACGTGGCCGTTGTAGGCCACGTTCGTCCAGCCGACGGTTCCCGTGTTGCCGCTACGCTGGACGTTCCACGCGCTGGTGACCGTCGCGCCGGACGGCACCGTGAGCGTCACCTTCCACGCGTTGACGGCCGACGAACCGGCAGTGACCCTTACGGTCGCGACGAAACCGCCATTCCACGAGTTCAGCGACACCGACGCGGTGCAGCCGCCGGGTTCACCGGGCGGGGTGGTGGTCGGCGGGGTGGTGGTCGGCGGGGTGGTGGTCGGCGGGGTGCCTCCATTGTTCAATGTGGACAGTACCGTGGTGTAGGCGGCCTTCTTGTCGCCGTTGCCGTCGAACAGCAACGGGGTGCCCGACGCCCGCCATGAGTCGGTGTCGCGGATGCCCCATACCGTGATGCCCGCGCAGCGCGACACCGCGAGGCACGCCTGCGTGACGGTCCCGAACTGCTGGGCCTGACTGGCGCCCGACCCCTCGATGTCCAGTTCGGTGAGCTGCACGTCCACGCCAAGGTCGGTGAAGTTCTGCAGCGTGGTCCGGTAGTTGGCGGGAACCGGGCTGTTGCTGTTGAAGTGTGCCTGGAAACCGACGCAGTCGATCGGCACGCCCCTGGCCTTGAAGTCCTTCACCATGCGGTACACGGCCTGGGTCTTGGCCTGCGACCAGTCGTCGGTGTTGTAGTCGTTGTAACAGAGTTTCGCACCCGGGTCGGCCGCGCGGGCGGCACGGAACGCCACCTCGATCCAGTCGTCGCCCGTGCGCTGCAGATTCGAGTCCCGCCGCGCACCGGAACTGCCATCCGCGAACGCCTCGTTCACCACGTCCCAGGCGTAGATCTTCCCCCGGTAGTTGGTCGCGACCTGGGTGACGTGGTTGAGCATCGCCTGGCGCAACGGAGCGCCCGACATGTTCTGCATCCAGCCGGGCTGTTGCGAATGCCACGCCAAGGTGTGCCCGCGGACCCGCATTCCCTGGCTACGGGCCAGGTTGACGATCCGGTCGGCACTGGCATACGAGAACTGCCCCTGTGTCGGCTCGGTCGCGTCGATCTTCATCTCGTTCTCGGCCGTCACCATCGAGAACTCACGGTTCAGGATGCCCGCGTACGTCGGGTCCGACAGCTTGCTCGCCGCCACCGCGGTACCGAAGTACCGGCCCGATTTGGCCGCCGCGGCGCCCAGCGTGTCCCCGGCCGACGGCGGCGAAGTCGAGGTGGCCGGTGGGGTGCTCGATGGTGAGGTGCTTGATGGTGGGGTGCTCGACGGTGGGGTGCTGATGAGGCCGAGGAAGTCGATGGCGTACCGCACCATCCCGTTCTGCGGCAGGGAATGCCCGGCGCCCTGGACGCTGATCGCCTCGACAGGCGCCTGTGCGCCGCTGCTGCCGTACCGGGTGCGGGTCCACCCGGACTGCGGCTGGTCAGTGGCCGCCGGGGTCTGGCCCACCCCCTGCACATTGGTCCACTGCTTGACCTCTTCCCCGAGGTTCGGGTAGCGCAGCGTGTCGTCGGCGGTGCCGTGCCACAGCTGCATCCGCGGGAACCCGGCGGTCCGGCCGCCGCTCAGCTGCCGGGCCTGATCACCCCACTGCTGCGCCGTCTTGGTGAGCTGCCCGTTGGCGCACTGGCTGTTCCAGCTCGACCCGTCTGTCGTGCCGAAGCAGCCCGCCGGGACACCCATGAACGCCGAGCCGGCGGCGAACACGTCCGGGTACTCCGCGGCGAGCACGTTCGTCATCATCGCGCCCGAGGAGAAACCGGTCACGAAAACCCTTGCCGGGTCGACGTTGTAGTGTTGCTTGGCGTAGTCGACCATCGACAGGATGCCGACCGGGTCACTACCGCCGCCGCGGGTCAACGCCTGCGGCGACGACACGTCGAAACAGTTGCCACTGCGGGTCGCCTCCGGAAACACCACGACATAGCCGTACTGATCGGCGGCACTGACGTAGTCACGGGCGTAACCGTTGAAGATCGCCGACGCGGATCCAGTGCAGTAGTGGAGCGCGACCAGCAGCGCGGGCCGGGCGGCGACCCGGTCCGGCACGTAGGTGTACATGCTGAGGTTACTGGGATTGCTCCCGAAATTGGTTACCTGGGCGAGCGTGGCCGCGGCGGCCGGGCGGGCACCGAGCAGCACGCTCGCGGCGACCACCAGCAACGCGGCGGCCGCCATGAGAGGCGTGATGAGTCTTCGCACTCGACGGGTCCTTTCGGAGAAAAGGGCGGAGGGAACACGACAACCGGCACCGACGCGGGACCGGAGCCGGCGTCGACGAAGGCTCGTGCCCACAAGGATGTTTGCGTCACCATTCACCGGTCAAGAACTATCGAAATGTTTCGGGATTTCCCCAAAACCCGGAAATCGCCACTTGTAGGTGATGCTCGACGGGGTATACAGGCAATTGGTGCTGTCCGGCCCGCTGCCGATTTCGGTCGGTTCGCCGCTGGTGACGCCGCGGTACTTCGCGGAGATCTTGATCTTCCTGCTCGCGTCGTCGACGATCGTGACATTGGTGAACCTTGCGGTGTCGCCGTAGTTGGTGTCGATGCCCGCGAGGACCTTGCCGGGCGAGGTGGCGGTGACCCGGTCGATGACCACGTGGCGCTGGTACTGCTTGCCGCACGAGCGGTACAGCTTGCCGAAGTCCTCGACCTGAAAGTTCCGGATATACATGGTGCCCGGCCCGTTGTGCTGGAACACCTTGTCGGACGCCTTACACGCGCCGCCGCCGTCGATGGTCATCGCCTGCGAGGACGAGGTGCCCTTGAACCTCGCCGCGGTCCTCCCACCAGACGTTGAGCAGTGTGCAGGTGCCGAGACAATGGACGCCGTCGGCCGCCGGGCTGCCGAGGATGACGTTCTTCAACGTCGAACCGTTCGTCAGCTCGAAGATCGGTGCCTGTCCCTCACCCTGGCCGCCGGACCCCAGCCCGCCTGGACCGCCCCGGTCGCCCGAGTGGCGGGGGCGGTGGTGAGCAGCGTGGTTGCGGCCAGCAGAACAGTGGCGAGCCTCGGGAGAGCGAAGGTGGATACAGAAAAAACGGAAACACGGTTCCTTTCCAGGACTGGGACACGGCGAACTACGGAAACCTTGGGGGGACGAACCAGTCTGCGGTGCTTGCCCACGGCGATACGTCAGGCCGGTCCCGGCACACCGGCCCACTACTGGCCCGCGTGACGAGGATCGGCGCGCTGGTGCAAGCGTCGGAGACCGATGCGCCCGTCACCACCTGCCTGAGCAACGAAACCGCCAGCGCGCCGAACTCCCCCACCGGCCTGCGCACCGCGCTCAGCGCGGGGCGGACCAGGCGGCACAGCAACGAATCCTCCCAGGCGATCAGCGACAGCTGACCCGGAACGGACAGTCCGAGTTCCTGTGCGACGCCGAGTGCGGCGACCGCCATGACGTCGTTGTCGAAGACCATCGCCGTCGGCGGGAGCGCCGAGACCAGCGCGCGGCGCGCCGCGGCGGCGCCCGATTCGCCGGAGTAGTCGGTGTGCACGACGTCGGCCGCTTCCAGGCCGACCCTGGCCGCCGCGGCGAGGAACGCCGCCGACCGCATCCGCGAGTGCAGGAACTCGCGCGGGCCGGCCACCCGCACGACCCTCCGGTGCCCGAGCGCGACGAGATAATCCAGCACCTCGTCGATCGCGGCACGGTCGTCGATCCAGGCGGACGGGATGTCGGTGCGGCCCAGCGGCTCGCCGATCACCACCGCGGGCAGCCCGATGGACGCGAGCACGTCGAGGCGGTTGTCGTCGGCGCGCAGGTCGATCAGCAGGACACCGTCGACCCGCCGCTCAGCGTGCCAGCGATGATAGATCTCGAGCTCGGTGTCGTGGTCGGGCGAAACCTGAAGGACCAGCGAAGTCGGCCCCGGGCCCAGTTCGTGCTGGATTCCCGCGATGAGACGCATGAAGAACGGTTCGGCCGCAAGGACTTCGGCGGGGCGATCGATCACCAGGCCGAACGCACCGGCGCGCCCCCCGGACAACGCCCGCGCCACACTGCTGGGCGCCCAGCCCATCCGCGCGGCGATCGCCGTGATCCGGCTCCTGGTCGCCTCCGACACACCGGGGCGGCCATTGAGCGCGTAGGACACAGCGCCCTTCGAGACGCCTGCCTCCCTGGCTATGTCGGAAATGGTCGTACGCTTCATGGCGCCTCCACCACTGAACCGGATCAGCGAAGGATCCGGCAGGACCACTAGCAGAACCGTTGCGGGACAAGCCCCCCGGCCAGAGCCGCTGCCATGGCCGGGATGGTGGACAGCGGAGCCAGGACACCAGTGGGACATACTGAACCAGTTAAGTCAAACATCGCGAACCGGCCCAAGGAAAGCCATCTGCCGTCGCGACCTTTCGCCCCGGACCTTGGCGAAACTGCTTGACAGCCACCTTGACCAGCGGCAACACTCCACGGCGAAACCGGGCATGGGAGCGCTCTCACCATGCGCCTCGACGGTAAAACCCAGTCAGGGGAACAAATGCGAAGACTCAGGACGGCTGTCACCGGGATGCTCTCGGCCGCCGCGATGGCCTCGGCCGGTGCGTGCGCGGCGGAACCACCAGCCGAGATCGAACTGTCCATCGCGACCTTCGGTCAGTTCGGCTACGACAATCTGTACCCCGAGTACGAGTACCAGCATCCTGGAATCAAGATCACCCCGATCCGGACCGAACAGGGCGGGCCGTATCACCAGGAATTGCGGACCGAGTTGCGCACGGGCACCCGCCTGGCCGACATCCAGGCGGTCGAGGAGGGTCACCTGCCCGAAGTCCTCACCATGGCCTCGCAGCTGGAGGACCTGGCGAAGATCGGTCCGCCCGAGGTGCGGCCCGATCGGTGGCTGCCGTGGAAGTACGAAGCGGGCAGGGCCAAGGACGGCAAGCTGGTCGGCTACGGCACCGACAGTGGGCCCCTCGCGATGTGCTACCGGAGAGACCTGCTCGACCAGGCCGGGATGCCGGTCGACGATGAGTCGGTACGAGCGATGTTCGCGACGTGGGACAGCTACTTCGCCGCGGGCGAGCGCTATGTGAAACGCACCAGGGGCAAGGCGTGGTTCGACTCCGCCGCGGCGAATTTCACCGCGATGGTCAACCAGCTGGACGTCGGCTACTTCGACCGGCAAAACCAGCCGACCCTGGCCACCAACACCGCACTCAAGACCAGCTGGGACAAGGTCACCGACGCCGTCGCGCACGGGGAGTCGGCCGGACTGACCGCGTTGGCCGACGACGGCAACAACGGCCTCCGGCAGAGCACCTTCGCCACGAAGGTCTGCCCGGCGTGGATGCTCGGCGTGATCGAGAATCAGGCGGGCTCGGGCGTCACCGGCCGGTGGGCGGTGATCGACGCCTTCCCCGAAGGCGGTGGCAACTGGGGCGGTTCCTACCTGACAGTCCCGGTGAAGAGCAAGCACCCGAAGGAAGCGGCCGAGCTCGCGGCCTGGCTCACCGCGCCCGAACAGCAGCTGACGGCGTTCAAGGTCAGCGGAAACTTTCCCAGCCAGGTCGCGGCACTCGAGTCGCCGGACCTGCTCAGCCAGACGAACGCCTACTTCGGCGGGCTGGTGGTCGGCGAGATCTTCGTCAACCAGGCGAGGAAGGTCGGTGCGCCGCAGTACAAGGGACCCGGTGACGGCGAGATCCAGGAGAGCGTGACGGCTCCAGCGCTGAAGGCCGTCGAGCAGGGCACCGCCGCGTCGGACGCCTGGCGACAGGTGGTCGACGGCGTCCGCAAACTCGTCCGTTGATCGGGCACCACGTCGTCGCCCCTCACCGAAATCGCTCCCTGCCGAGGCTCAGTACACAGTGGACGCACGGCCGGGATCATGCAAGGCGCCGTGACAGGGTGACCAGGTCTCTGCAGCCCAACGAAACGACCATCGAGACGAAACCGGCTAACGCGATCCCCTTCCCACCCGGCTTCCAGTCGGAGTCCAGCTGGGACAGCTTCCGCCGCCGACCACTACCACCGTCGAGGGCAGGCGGCGAACCGCGGAACGAAGGAGTGGCCCGGCCGCAAGCAAGGCGACCGGGCCACTCAGGTGCGGGACGGAATCAGGAGATGGCCGGGTAGGCGTTCTGGACCAGCTGCTCGAACTGGGCCTGGAACCACTTGCCCGACAGTGGGGAGTCGGGCAAGGCGCCGGTCAGGTTGCCGCCGTTGGCCTGATCGCCGCCGTGGAAGGCCGGGTCGCACATCGGGTCGAAACCCTTGCCCTCGTCGTTCGGGATCTGCTTGCTGGCACCGTCGGACTCAACCGGCGGCTTGATCCAGACGTAGGCGTCGAAATGCGGCATCGGGCTCACCTGCGGACGGGCTCCGAGGCCCGCACCGCTCTGGTTGCACCAGTTCCCGCGATGCAGCCGCCGGTCGATCCGGCCCGAGTCGGCGTAGGTGTCCACAGTGGACCCACTGGCGCCGGTCGGCCGCCCCGCACCGCCCCAGCCGTTGCGGCTGGTGTCGATGAGCATGCCGATGTCCGATGGCATCCCGGCGGCCACGAACGCGTTGTACATCGCCGTGCCGAACGCCGCCTCGCTGAAGTACGGGTTCCACTGGTAGATCTTCGCCGACCGCAACGGCTGGCCGCCGACCTGCAGGTTCGAGTCCGGCAGGTTCGGCTCGGTGATGGGCGTGTAGTTCGCGGTGTCACTGATGAACCCGTCGACGCTGCGCACACCCGCCGTGGTGCCCTTGATCGTCTGGGTGATCAGGTTGACCGCGGGGCCGAGGTTCGAGTCCCAGCCCAGCCAGGCCGAATGCGCGATGTCCACGTAGGTGTAGACGTTGGAGATGGCGTGCAGCTTGTTCAGCGCGTACTGGACGCCCTGGACGTAGGCCCCGCTGGACTGTGCCTCCGCGCACTTCGCCATGGAGGCGTTGGTGATCAGGTTCGGCAACGAGTCCGGCTCGACCACGGTCACGATGCGCAGGCCTGCGTACTTCGGGTCGGCGAGCACGGCCGCGATCGGGTCGACGTACTGCGACTTGTACTTGGCGAGGCCGTCCTGGGCGACCGTCAGCTCACCGTTGGACGCCAGTGCCGCGCAGTCACGGTTGGGCAGATCGTAGATCACGAACTCCGCGACGACCGGGGTGCTTCCGCTCTGCTGAGCCAGGGCCGCGTCGAGATGGCCCCGCAGACCGCGGGCGGTGGCCGAGCCTTCGATGGCGGCGATGCGGTCCAGCCAGACCGCGGTCGAGGTGTTCCCGACCTTCGCCATCTGCGTGCCGAGGGCACCGCCCTTGGCCGCCGCCGCGGCGGCCACTTCGCCGGACCAGTCCGGGTTCACGTAGCCCTTCGCGCCGTCGAAGGGGTTACCCACGTGCGTTCCGGCCGGAGGTGGCGTGGTGGGGGTGGTGGTCGGGGTCGTCGGGGTGGTGGGCGTGGTCGGGGTCGTCGGGATGGTCGGGGTGGTCGGGGTGGTGGTCGGCGGAGTTCCGCCGTTACAGGCAACGCCGTTGAGCGTGAACGACGAGGGCGCCGGGTTGGCGCCGGTGAAGGAGCCGTTGAAGCCGAACCCGGCCGTGCCGGACGTCTCCAGCCTGGGTGCCCAGGACGGGCTTTTCGCGGTGACGTGCTTACCGGCTTGACCGATGGTGGCGCTCCAGCCCTGCTGCACCTGCTGGTTTCCGGCGAAGTCCCATTCGAGCGTCCAGCCGGCGGTGATCGGGACACCGAGGTTGGTCACCGACACGTTCGCGGTGAACCCGGTGTCCCACTGGTTGACGGTGTAACCGACCTGGCAGCCGGCCGCGGCCGAAGCCTCGGTGCCGCCGGCGAGCACGAGCCCGGCGGCCAGCACCAGCGCGGTCCCGCCGGACAGCCCGGAAAACAACCAGGCTTTCTTGTTTCCACGGAGGGGAATAGGGGTCATGGAGAATGCTCCTCGCGACAATGGGAGGGACGGGATGATCCATCGGGAACTTCTGGAAGCGCTCCCAGACGGGCACTTTAATCACGCGGATACCGAAAGGGAAGGGTTTCGGCCCCACACCGTCACAACAGCCGTACGGCGGGATTTTGTTCAGTGGCGTTAAGTAGCGCCAGGCGCTGTCCCGCAGCTCGGCCACGGGGTACCGTCCAATGTGGGAGCGCTTCCACACACTCGACACCGATGCCGAACCGGCCGTGTGCGAGCGCGCCCCGGCGCGTTCGGCAGGCCACGGAAGCGGCCGGACGAAGGGAAATCCGCAGTGAACCGAAAACGGAGCACCATACTGGGCGCCGTCGCTGTTCTGCTGGCCTGCCTGGTCACCACCCTGCTGAGCACCGGTACCGCCGAAGCCCACGGCGCGCTGATGAAACCGGGCAGCCGTACCTTCCTGTGCTGGCGGGACGGGCTCACCCAGACCGGCCAGATCGTGCCGCGCAATCCCGCTTGCTCGGCAGCCGTGGCACAGAGTGGCGCCAACTCGCTGTACAACTGGTTCGCCGTGCTGAGGTCCGACGGCGCGGGCCGCACCAAGGGGTTCATCCCCGACGGCGAACTCTGCTCGGGCGGCAACCCGAACTACGCCGGGTTCGACCAGCCGGGCGACTGGCCGCTCACGCACCTGACCGCGGGCGCGAACTTCGACTTCTCCTACAACGCCTGGGCCGCGCATCCCGGCTGGTTCTCCACCTACGTCACCAAGGACGGCTGGAACCCGGACGCACCCCTGCGCTGGGACGAACTCGAGGACCAGCCCTTCCTGACCGTCGACCACCCGCCGGTCACCGGACAGGTCGGCACGGTCGACGGCCAGTACAAGTGGCCGGGCGCGCTCCCGGCAGGGAAGACCGGACGGCACCTCGTCTATTCGGTGTGGAAGCGCTCGGACAGCGGTGAAACCTTCTACGGCTGCTCGGACGTCACCTTCGACGGCGGCCACGGCGAGGTGACCGGGATCCACGACCCCTCCACACCGCCGACCTCGCCCAGCACGCCGACGAGTCCGCCGCCCGCCGGGAGCGACTGCATGGCACAGCTCGACGTCACCAACGCCTGGTCCGGTGGCTACCAGGCGACCGTGACGGTGATGAACCACGGCACCGCGCCGCTCACCGGGTGGCACGCCGGGTGGACCCTGCCCGCCGGGCAGACCATCGCCAGCGTCTGGAACGGAACGCTCAGCCAGAGCGGTTCGACGGTGACGGTGCGCAACGCCGACTGGAACCGCACGATCGCCCCCGACGCGACAACCACGTTCGGCCTGGTCGTCAACGCGCCAGGCACGAATCCCGCCCAGCCCTCGGTGACCTGCGCCAGTCCTTGAGACCCAGGCCTCCCCGCGGAGCAGCGTCCGCGGGGAGGCCCTGCCCGGTACCACCCCGGAAGTCCTTTTCCCGCAAGGAGAGTTCAATGAGGAGACTCCTGGCAGGCGCACTCGCCCTGCTGTGTCCGCTCGGCGTCGTGGTGGCGGCCGGGGTGACGGCGCCTTCGGCGGCCGTGGTCCCCTCGCCGTACGCCTGGCGCAACGCCGAGATCGGCGGCGGCGGCTTCGTCCCCGGCATCATCTTCAACCAGGCCGAACCGGGCCTGGCCTACGCCCGCACCGACATCGGCGGCGCCTACCGCTGGGACCCGGCCGCCGGCCGGTGGGTCTCGCTGCTCGACGCCGTCGGCTGGGACGACTGGGGCCACAACGGCGTCGTCAGCCTGGCCACCGACGCCCTCGACCCGAACCGGGTCTACGTCGCGGCCGGGATGTACACCACCAGCTGGGACCCGCACCACGGCGCGATCCTGCGCTCGGCCGACCGCGGCGCCACCTGGCAGGCGTCGGAGCTACCGTTCAAGCTCGGCGGCAACATGCCCGGCCGCGGCATGGGCGAGCGGCTCGCGATCGATCCCCATCGCGGCAGCGTGCTCTACCTGGGCACCCCCAGCGGCAACGGACTTTGGCGCAGCACCGATTCCGGGGTCACCTGGGCGAAGGTGACGAGCTTTCCCAACGCGGGAAACTACGCGCCGGACCCCACCGACACGACCGGGTACTCCAGCGACAACGAAGGCGTCACCTGGGTGAACTTCGACCCCTCCACCGCGTCGAACGGCTCGGTCACGCAGTCGATCTACGTGGGTGTGGCGGACAAGGCGAACACCGTCTACCACAGTGCCGACGGCGGAAACACCTGGTCGCGCCTGGCCGGGCAGCCCACCGGCTACCTCGCGCACAAGGCCGTCCTCGACCCCGCCGGGGGCTTCCTCTACCTCGCGACCAGCGACACCGGCGGCCCCTATGACGGCGCCAAGGGCGACGTCTGGAAGTACGCCATCAAGACCGGGGCCTGGACGCGGATCAGCCCCGTCCCGTCCGACAGCGCGGACGACTACTTCGGCTACAGCGGCCTCACGATCGACCGGCAGCACCCGGGCACCCTGATGGTGGCCACCCAGGTCTCCTGGTGGCCCGACGTCATCCTGTTCCGCAGCACCGACAGCGGCGCGCACTGGACGCGGATCTGGGACTACTCGAACTACCCCGAACGCACCCTGCGCTACGCCCAGGACATCGCCGCGGTCCCGTGGCTCACCTTCGGCGCGCAACCGCGACCCCCGGAGTCGTCACCGAAGCTCGGCTGGATGACCGAATCGATGGAGATCGACCCCTTTGACTCGAACCACCTGCTCTACGGCACCGGCGCCACCGTGTACGGCACGAACGACCTGAACAACTGGGACTCCGGCGGCAAGATCACCCTGAAGCCGCAGGTCGCCGGACTGGAGGAGACGGCGGTGCTCGACCTCGTCAGCCCGCCGACCGGCGCGCCGCTGCTGTCGGCACTCGGGGACATCGGTGGCTTCCGGCACGATGACCCCGGCGCCGTTCCGTCCACTGTGTACACCCGCCCGACGTTCACCACGACCACCAGCCTGGACTACGCCGAGCTGAGTCCGGCCACGATCGTGCGCACCGGCAATCTCGACAAGTCGGCCACGCCGAACGACAACCGGGTGGCCTTCTCCACCGACGACGGCGAGAACTGGTTCCAGGGCGGTGAACCGCCCGGGGTCACCGGCGGCGGCACGGTCGCGGCCGCGGCGGACGGCAGCCGGTTCGTGTGGAGCCCGGACGGCACCGGTGTGTACTTCACCGTCGGCTATGGGACGTCGTGGACCGCTTCGACCGGTATCCCGGCAGGGGCGGTCGTCGAAGCGGACCGGGCGAACCCGAAGACCTTCTACGGTCTGGCCTCGGGCAGGTTCTACGTCAGCACGGACGGTGGCGCGAGCTTCACCGCGTCGGCAGCCACCGGGCTTCCCTCGTCAGCGCACTTCAAGGCGCTCCCCGGGACCGCGGGCGACATCTGGCTGGCGGGCGGTTCCGGCTCGACGTACGGGCTCTGGCACTCCACGGACTTCGGCCGGGTGTTCACCAGACTGGCCAATGTCACCGAAGCGGACAACGTCGGCTTCGGGAAGGCCGCGCCGGGGAAGACCTACCCGGCGCTGTACACGGTCGCGGCCATCGGCGGGGTCCGGGGCGTCTTCCGCTCCGACGACGCGGGCGGCTCGTGGGTCAGGATCAACGACGACCGGCACCAGTACGGCAACATCGGCGGCGCGATCACCGGCGATCCCCGGCTGTACGGGCGCGTGTACCTCGGCACCAACGGCCGCGGGGTGATCATCGGTGACCTCCCCGGCAGCCAGCCGCCGACCTCGACGGCCCCGCCGGTGCCGACCCCGGCCTGTTCGACGTCGTACACCGTGGTCAACCAGTGGTCCGGCGGCTTCCAGGGCGAAGTCCGGATCACCAACCGGGCCGCGTCGGCGATCACCGGGTGGAGTGCCGCCTGGACGTTCGCGGACGGACAGGTGATCACCCAGGCATGGAACGGCCGAGTCACCCAATCCGGGGCCGTGGTGGCGGTCGCGGACGCTGGGTACGACGCGACGATCCCGCCTGGCGGCACCGTGGAATTCGGGTTCACCGCGTCGAGCCCCGCGGTGAACACCCGCCCAGAACCGATCCGCGTCAACGGAAACCTCTGCACAGCAACCTGATCAAAGAGGGACTCGTTGGTCTGCGACAGGGAGACCATGCCGTGGGCGTGCTGGACCGGCCAGCACGGTCCAACACGCCCATTACGCTGTGAAGGTGGCCTTCCGAGGCCCCGCTCAGCAGCCGACGCGGGAGCCGCCGAGCGCCACGTCGTCGAACCACAGCGTGTCGTCACCGCCACCGTAGCTCTCCCACCCGAGCCGCAGATCGGCCAATGCCGGATGCCAGCCCGTGCGGGAAAGCCATTGCTGGTCGACCTCGGGGGTGGGCGTGCCGTCCGCGGTCAGGCCGGGCACCTCGACGGAGTCGAGCCAGGTCCGCAACCGGCCTGCGGGGCCGTCCACCACGAACTCCAGGCAGGACCACCGGCCCACCGGCAACACCACGCTCAGCGCCACCCCGGCCGGGCTCTGATTCGGCAGCGTGGCGTCATCGGATTCGCGGTTCCATTGCAGGGCCTGGTTCTGCCCGCCCGCCCGCAGGTCCTTGCCCCCGTCGGCGGTGTCCTTCGCCGCCAGGAACGTCACGTGCCCGGCGGGCAGCGGCGTTGTATGACGGACGTAGAACCGGCCGTACAGCACACCGGACGCGACACCGGATAGATCGGTGCCGAGGAAGGCGTGGTTGCAGTAGCCGCCCTTGCCGTCCACCCGGACGGACTTGGCTCCACTGTGTGCCATCGCCGTGTCGACCGAGACCGTCCCCGTCCCGGAACAGTTCGCCGCCCCGGTCATCCACCGTCCATTCGGGACCGGACCGTTCTGGTTCTCGAAGTCGTCGCACACCAACGCCGCCGAGCACCCGGCCGGTGGGCTGGGCGTCGTCGTGATCGGTGGGCTCGGGCTCGGCGGCACCGGCTGATCGCCACAGCGGACGCCGTTGAGCGCGAAGTCCGCAGGCACCTCGTTCGTCCCGTGGAAGGTCCCCTGCAGGCCGAAGGACGTCGTTCCGCCGGTGGGCAGGGAACCGTTGTGCGCGAGGCTGGTGGCACTCAGCTGCCGGCCGGACTGGCGCACGGTCGCGTTCCACGCCGAGCCGACGACCTGGTCCCCGCCGAACGTCCAGGTGAGCGTCCAGGAGTTCGTCGGCGCCGTCCCGTTGGTGACGGCGACGTCGGCGGTGAACCCGCCCGGCCAGTGGTTGAGCCGGTAGTCCACAGTGCACGCTGGCGCCGCCGCGGCCTCGGGACCGCCTGTCAGCACCATCACCGCCGACGCCGTCACGACCATGAGCGCGACCAGTAAAGACAGTAGTGCTCGCATCTCCCACCCCTTTCTGAGGCGAACCGGGAATGAATACGGAG
>NZ_JAYMZS010000174.1:0-14184 GCF_035828755.1 Amycolatopsis sp. H20-H5
CGTGGTGGAACGCGGTGTCGAAGCAGGCGACGTGCGCCGCGTCCGGCCAGCAGGCGCGAGCGGCGTCGATGCTCGCCAGATCACCGGGCATGTGCAGGGGCGCCCAGGCCACCAACGCCGTCAGGGAGTCCCTGACGGCGTTGGTGATGAGGATGGACTGGTCAAACAACGAGCCGCCGTGGACGACACGATGGGCGACCGCCTGGGGGCGGATGTCCCGGCAGGCGAGCAACCCGGCGATGTGGGCGACGGCATCGGCCGCCCCGCCGGTGAACGGCTCCTGTACCGGCGGCAGGCCGGTGTCGGTCACCGTGCAGCGGGCCTCGCTCGTGCCCAGCCGGTCGATCTCGGCGGTCAGCGACACGGCGGGGGTGCGCAGCGCCGCCTTGAGACTCGACGAACCCGGGTTGATCGTGAGTACCCGGGTCATGGGGTCCAGGTCCAGTCCCGGATTTCCGGCATGTCCTCGAGGTTCTCGCGGATGTGGGCGTGGTGGCGGGCCAGCATCGCCTGGCAGTGTTCGGCTAGCTCAGTGCCCTTTTCCGGCACGCGGCGGGAGCGGCGAAGGGCCTCGAGGACGAGGTGGTAGCGGCTCATGCGGTTGAGCACGACCATGTCGAACGGCGTGGTGGTGGTGCCCTGCTCGGTGAACCCCCGGACGTGGAAACGGCCGGGGTCGGGGCGGCCGTGCAGCAGCTGGTGCACGGCGCGGGGGTAGCCGTGGAAGGCGAAGACGACATCGGCCCCGGCGGTGAACAGGTCCTCGAACGTCTGCTCGCTGAACGCGTGCGGATGGTCGTCGGGGGGCAGCAGGCCCATCAGGTCCACGACGTTGACGACCCGGACGCGCAGGTACGGGACATGTTCGCGCAGCAGCTGGGCGGCGGCCAGCGTCTCGAGGGTGGGCACGTCGCCCGCGGCCGCCAGTACGATGTCGGGTTCTCCGTCATCGTTGCTCGCCCAGTCCCAGACCGACGCGCCCGCCGCGCAGTGGGTGTCGGCGTCGGCCATGTTCAGGTATTGCAGGTGCTGCTGCTTGTCGACGACGATCAGGTTGACGTGGTCGCGGCTGCGCAGGCAGTGGTCGGCGATCGACAACGTGGTGTTGGCGTCGGGCGGGAACCAGATCCGCACGACCGCGGGGGCGAGGGGGATCGCGGTGTCGATCAAGCCGGGTCCCTGGTGGGAGAAACCGTTGTTGTCGTTGCGCCAGCAGGTCGAGGTGAGCAGCACGTTGAGGGACGCGACCGGAGCACGCCAGGCCAGGTCGGCGGCGTGCTGGAGCCATTTGGTGTGCTGGATCAGCATCGACGCGGACACCATCGCGAACGCCTCGTAGGTCGCGAAGAGCCCGTGCTTGCCCGAGAGCAGGTATCCCTCCAGCCAGCCCTGGCACAGGTGTTCCGAGAGCACCTCCATCACCCGGCCGTCGGGTGAGAGGTGGTCGTCGGTGGTGAGCGTCGGTGCCTGCAGGCAGCGGTCGGTCGCCTCGAAGATGGCAGCGAGCCGGTTGCTGGCCGTTTCGTCCGGGCAGAACAGCCTGAAGTCGCCACCGCCGTCGGCTTCGCGGGTATTCGCCGTGGAGATGTCGCGCAGCAGTTCACCGAACGGGCGGGTGTTCTCGTGCTGCTCGACGCCAGGAGCCCGGACGGCCACGGCGTAGCGCTCCAGGGACGGGATGATCAGCGGCGTGAGAAGCCGGCCGCCGTTGGCGTGGGGGGTGGCGGACATCCGCTGGTCGCCGTCAGGTGCGAGTGCTGCCAGCTCGGGGACGAGCTGCCCGGAGCCGGAGAACGCGGTCTCCGGGGAGTAGGAGCGCATCCAGGCTTCGAGCCGCCGGAGGTGCTCGGGGTTTTCCCGCACTCCCGCGAGTGGTACCTGGTGGGCACGGAAAGTGCCTTCGACCTGCACTCCGTCGACGACTCTCGGACCGGTCCAGCCTTTCGGCGTCCGCAGGATGATCGCCGGCCAGCGGACCGGCTGGAAGGGTTCGGGTGCGGCCGTACGGGCTCGCTGCTGGATGTCCCTGATGTGGGCGTGCGCGGTGCTGAGCGCGTGGTGCAGTTCGGTGAACACGGTTGCCGGGTCGTCCCCTGACACGATGACCGGGGCCCAGCCCTGCGCGGCGAGCAGGCCAAGCACGTCGGCGTCGTCGGCCCGGCCCAGCACCGTGGGGCCGGAGATCTTGTAGCCGTTGAGGTGCAGGATCGGCAGGACGGCGCCGTCGCGACGGGCGTTGAGGAACGCGGGGATCTTCCAGGACGCGGCCAGCGGGCCGGTCTCGGCCTCGCCGTCGCCGATCACACAGGCCACGAGCAGGTCGGGGCTGTCGAACGCGGCGCCCGCGGCGTGGGCAAGGGAGTAGCCGAGTTCCCCGCCTTCGTGGATGCTGCCGGGCGTCTGCACGCTGACGTGGCTGGGCACACCGCCGGGCGTGGAGAACTGCCGCACGAGGGTGGTGAGGCCGTCGACATCGGTGGTTACCTGCGGGTAGATCTCGCTGTAGGTGCCCTCGAGATACGCGTTCGCGAGCAGCGCCGGGCCACCGTGGCCGGGGCCGGTGATGTAGACGCAGTCGGTGCCGGTGTCGCGGATGAGCCGGTTGAGCAGCGTGTAGATCATCGACAGGCCCGGACTCGTGCCCCAGTGCCCGAGCAGGCGCGGCTTGATGTCGCTGGCCGAAAGTGGCTGGCGCAGCAGGGGATTCGCCTTGAGGTAGATCTGCGCGACGGTCAGGTAGTTCGCCGCGGCCCACCACCGCAGATCCAGTTCACGATCGCGGTCGGTGTAGGACGGCGTCGTGGCCATCGTGCTCTTCACTGCCGTGGTCTGCACAGTCGAGACCTTCCCTGAGGGTGGACCGAGATGAACGCCGACGGCTTTCGTGACCGACGGTAGGCCGCCTGGCCGGGCGGGACGACAGGTGCGGCCGATCCGACGACCAATGGCGTCGATGCGGGGCGGATGGTCACTCGGATTAGGGACTTTCGGCCCCTGTCCGAAGCTCAGGAGGACGTAGGCTGGCGTGGTGACCGAGGAAAAGAACGCCGACGCGCCCGTGCTCAAGGTATTTCTGGTCGACGACCACGAAATCGTGCGCCGTGGTGTCGCCGACCTCATCAACGAGGAGGACGACCTGACGGTGATCGGGCAGGCCGCGTCGGTTTCGCAGGCGCTGGCACGGGTGCCCGCACTGCGCCCGGACGTCGTCGTGCTCGACGTCCGGCTGCCGGACGGCAACGGCGTCGAGCTGTGCCGGGAACTGCGTTCCATGCTGCCTGGGCTGAATTGCCTGATGCTGACGTCGTTCACCGACGAGCAGGCGATGATGAACGCGATCCTGGCCGGCGCGGACGGTTACGTCATCAAGGACATCAAGGGAATGCAGCTGGTCGAAGCGGTTCGCCAGGTGGGCGCTGGACGGTCCCTTTTGGACAATCGCGCGGTCGCGGCGCTGATGGCCCGGCTGCGGAAGACGGTGGACAAGCCTGGTCCGCTGGCCGGGCTGACCGAGCAGGAACGCACGCTGCTCGATCTCATCGGCGAGGGATTGACCAACCGGCAAATCGCCGAGCGGATGTTCCTGGCGGAAAAGACCGTCAAGAACTACGTGTCCCGCCTGCTCGCCAAACTGGGCATGGAACGGCGTACTCAAGCTGCGGTGCTGGTCACCGGGCTGCGCGACGCGGCCCCGCACACCGTGGAATAGATAGACGCGGCTGAGACCGTTTGGACGGCGTTGTCTGTGCGACAGTGGATGCATGGCGACTGCGACAGGTAAAGGCCGGAGAACCGACGGCTGGACCACGGGAGATCGCGGGCCGCCGGAGGACTCGCAGGCGCGTCCGCATCGTCCGGCACCCCGAATCCCTGATTGGATCGACGAAGACTTGGGCATCCGCACCCGGATGGACGCGCTGCTGGAAGCAGTGCTCGCGGTCTCGTCCGGCATCGAGCTCGACGCCACGTTACGCCGAATAGTCGCGGTGGCCATCGAACTGGTCGGCGCCCGCTACGGCGCGCTCGGCGTGCTCGGCGACGACGGAATGATGACCGAATTCGTCCACCTGGGCATTGACGACGACACCAGGAAGCTGATCGGCGCTCTGCCCACCGGGCATGGAGTGCTCGGCGTGGTGATCGAAGAAGGAAATCCCCTTCGGCTGGCCGACATTTCCCGCCATCCCGCTTCTCGCGGTTTTCCCGCCCACCATCCACCCATGCGTACATTTCTCGGTGTACCCATCCGCGCACGTGGCGAGGTTTTCGGTCGGCTGTACCTGGCCGAGAAGTACGACGGAAAGCAGTTCACCGCCGACGACGAAGCCGCGGTGGCCGCGCTGGCGGGCGCGGCGGGGATCGCCGTGGACAACGCCCGGCTGTACGAGGAAGCCCGAAGCCGTCAGCGTTGGCTCGAAGCCACCAGTGAAATCACCGCTCAACTGCTCAGCGGCACAGACACGGCCGAAGCCCTGCGGCTGATCGCCGGCCGCGCCGTGGAGCTGACCAACGCCGATTACGCCCTCATCGCGCTGCCGGTGGACCCGGACGCGGTGCCGTCGGAGAGCACGACGCTCGAGGTGATGATGTGCGCCGGACCCGGTGGTGACGCGATGATCGGCCAGCGGATCCCGATCGGCGGGTCGACGATGGGCGCGGTGTACCGCGACCACGTGCCGCGCAGCGTGCCCAACCTGGCGTTCGACCTCGTCGACGGCCTCGGCGTGAAACTCGGGCCCGCGCTGGCCGTGTTGCTGCGCTCGGGGGAGTCGACGTCCGGCGTGCTGCTGGCCCTGCGCAAGCCGGGTGCGGCCGCGTTCGACGAGCAGCAGTTGCGGATCGTGTCGTCGTTCGCCGACCAGGCCGCGATGGCACTGCGGCAGGCCGAACGGCAGACGACGGACCGCGAACTGGACCTGCTGGCCGATCGCGACCGGATCGCGCGCGACCTGCACGACGACGTCATCCAGCGGTTGTTCGCCATTGGGCTGGCGATGCAGGGCACGTACCGGCACGCGAAGTCGCCGATCGTCAGCAAGCGCCTGGCCGAGCACATCGACCAGCTGCACGAAGTGATCCAGGAGATCCGGACCACGATCTTCGATCTGCACGCGGACACCACCGGTGCACTCGGGTTGCGTACCCGGCTGCAGAACGCGATCACCGAGGTGACCGCGAACGCCACGATCCGCACCACGGTCCGGATGTCCGGGCCGCTCGACGTCGTGCCGGACGCCCTTGCCGAGCACGCCGAATGCGTGCTGCGAGAGGCCGTCAGCAACGCCGTTCGCCACGCGAAGGCCGCAGACCTGTCGGTGACCGTGTCACTGGACGACGACCTGGTCATCGACGTCACCGACAACGGCGTCGGCCTGCCGGAGATCGTTGCCCGCAGCGGACTGCGCAACCTCGAGCAACGAGCCGCCGAAGCCGGTGGTTCCTGCACGATCACCCGGCCCGACACCGGTGGCACGCGGCTGGCGTGGACCGCGCCCTTGCGCTGAAAGCCGGACGGTCAGCTGAAAGCGGTCTTCAGCGCGGTGAGGGCGGCTCGCGGTTCGGACAGGCCGTGGTAGATCCCCGGGATGTCCTTGTCGATGCCGAGCAGTTCGTACACCGCGTGCATGGCTCCGCGCACCGAGTACTCGACGGTGAACACCACGTCCTCGGGGATTTCGGTGAACTGTCCGAGGAAGGCGAAGTTGACCGATCCCCGCGGTACGACGAGACGGCGGTCTCGGGTTTCGCGTCGTTCGAACTGACTGGTGGTGCAGGGCATCATCACCGGGATGATCGTCGTCGACGACTGGAGGCCGTCTTCGATGTCGCTGAAGCCGAGCTGGCCGAGCGGTTCGGTGAGGATCTCCCGGCCGCTGGCGTCGGGCAGGGTCTTGTCGACGTAGTCGCCCTTCTTGTCCAGGAAAAGCCCGTAGCCCCAAAGGGTGTAGACGTCCTCGGGCTGGTTTTCGAAGTGTGGCTGGTGCGGTACGACGATCGACATCAGCCACCCGGAGTCGTTGAAGGTCATCAACGCGCCGGCGCCGGGCGCGTTACCGGTCCACTCCTCGATACGCTGCAACAGGACGGGGCTGTGCATCGTCAGGGTGAACGACTCCCAGCGGAACTGCTCGATGTTTCCGCTGCGTGGTCGTTGCCGTCCGCGGTGGTGTCCGCGGTCATCGAGCCGAGGGTGACGAACGCGTAGTCCTGGGCACCGACCTCATAGCTGCCGGGGATGTCGTCACGGCGGTAATGGATGCGGGTTGCCCGGCGGACACCGTCGTCGTCGGTGAAGTCGACGTCGGTGACGCGTACTCCGTGCTCGAAGGAGACTCCGCGGGCGGCGAGCCAGGCTTGGACCGGGGCGATGATGGAGTCGTACTGGTTGAGCCGGGTACGGCGGACTCCGGCCGGGGTGTGGATACGCGGGAGCTCCTGGATGAACCGCAGCAGGTAGCGCTTGAGTTCGATCGTACTGTGCCAGTTCTGGAACGCGAAGGTGGTGCGCCACATGCACCAGAAGTGGGGCGAGAAGAAGTGTCGTCGGTCAAGGTCGGAATGCCTTCCGGGAGGTCCCACAGGCAGACGTAGGTCTCGTCGGTCAGCATGCGCCCGCCGCGGGAGACCTATCCCGCGACCGGATCGCCACTGCCGTCCATGGAGCCGCCGGTGACGCGATCCTCGCGCCGACGAGGTAGGCCTGTGCGTCTGTCGGGCGTTGCCGTGGTCATGAGTTTCTCGCTTTCAGGGCTGGGTCGAAGGCCTCTGCATTCGGTCCCCGGAAAGCCGGTCGAAAGGCCGTCCGCGAGGGCCCCGCATCGCTGAGGGAACGAAGTCACCCAGGCTGAGGACGTTGGACCCCTGTCCACTGGTCGTCTGCTGCGTAGCGTTCGCATCCAGCAGGAGTCCGCGCACAGTCAAGTCCATTGTGGATCCAGCGCGATGGGGAACAGGAAGTGGTCCGCATGAGTCAGGCAGCAGGCACGATTGTGGTCGGCGTGGACGGTTCCGCCGAGGCGACCAGGGCGGTGCGCTGGGCCGCGGCCGAGGCCGCACCGCGCAACGTCGGGGTGCACCTTCTCTGCGCGCTCAACCCGATCGTGGGTTCCTACGGTGCCGGGCTTCCGATTCCGCAGAGCATCTTCGACGACATGGACGCGAACGGACGTCGTGTGCTGGACGAGGCCACGAAGGTGGTCAGGGAAATCGGCCCAGATCTGGTGGTGACGACGGAAATGCCCCTGCAGGCGCCGATTCCCGTCCTCATCGAGCTTTCCGGCGAAGCGCGGACGATCGTGCTGGGTTCCTCCGGCCGTGGAGGTTTCGCGGGGATGCTGGTCGGGTCGACAACGGTGGCGGTGGCCGCGCATGCCCACTGTCCCGTCGTGGTGGTACGCGGACGTGACGGTGAGAACGCGCTGCCGCTCGACGGTCCGGTGGTGGTCGGCGTCGACGGTAGCCCCACGTCCGACGCGGCGGTGGGCGCGGCGTTCGACGAGGCCTCCTGGCGCAAGGTGCCGCTGGTGGCGGTGCACGCGTGGAGCGATGCCGACTATGCGGAGATCCCACCGCCCGCGTACTTGAATTTCGACTGGGGCTCCGTGGGAGAGCATCAGGACCGGCAGTTGGCCGAGGGGCTCGCCGGCTGGCAGGAGAAGTATCCCGACGTCATGGTGGAGCGGGTCCCGGTCAAGGACCGGCCGCGCCACGAACTGCTCGAGTGGGCGACGCGGGCCCAGCTCGTGGTCGTCGGTACCCGGGGCAGGGGCGGCTTCCGCGGTCTCCTGCTCGGATCCACGAGCCAGGCCCTGATCCACCACGCCCGGTGCCCGGTGATGATCCTTCGCCAGGACGATGAGTCGTGACCGATCCCAGCACACCTGAGGAGAGCACAAAGATGAGTGAGACAAGGCGCACGATCGTTGTCGGAGTGGACGGGGCGGAGTTCGGCCTGCTGGCTGTGCGGTGGGCGGCCCAGGTGGCTTCGCAACGCGGCTTCCAGCTGGAGATCGTGCATACGGTGCACCTGTCTCGGCCGGCCTACGGAGACCTCATGACCGGGTCGACCGAACTGGCCGACGCCGTTCGCGACGACGGCCGCCGGATCGTCGAGGACGCGGTCGCGGCGGCGCACTCGATCGACGAGAAGCTCGAAGTGCGGACCGCGATGCCGGATGCCGCACCGGCCGAGAACCTGATCGAGCGGTCTCGCACCGCACGGATGATCGTGGTCGGTTGCCGGGGCACCACGGCGTTCACCGCGATGCTGCTGGGCTCGACCGCTGCCGCGGTGCTCAGCCACGCCGAGTGCCCGGTCGCGGTGATCCGCGGGCGGACGGACTCGGCGGAGTTCATCCCGGACGGTCCCGTCGTGGTCGGGATCGACGGCAGCCCGGTCAGTGAGCAGGCGCTGGAGGTGGCGTTCGACGAGGCTTCGATCAGGGCCATGCCGCTGGTCGTCGTGCACGCGTGGAGTGACATCGGGTACGACGAACTGGGTGGCATGGCGCGGCTCGCGGTGAACTGGGAGTCGATCGAGGGCGCCGAGCAGCGTTATCTCGCCGAACGGCTCGCCGGTTGGGGGGAGAAGTACCCGGACGTCGCGGTCCAGCGGGTCCTGGTGCGCGACCGGCCGCGCCATGCCCTGCTGGAGTTGAGCGCGAAGGCGCAGCTCGTGGTTGTCGGAAGCCGGGGACGCGGCGGGTTCCTGGGCTTGCTGCTGGGTTCGACCAGCCAGGCGCTGGCTCAGCATGCGAAGTGCCCCGTGCTGGTCGTGAGGCCGTCGAAGAACCCCTGACCCGGATGGCGAAGAAGGCGGGTACGACTTTCCAGTCGTACCCGCCTTCGCTTTTCCGGCCTCAGGAGATCGGTACAGCCGGGCGTGGCTTCGACAACCCGACCAGCAGGTCCTGCCAGGTCACCATGCCGACCACGTGGCCGTCGTCGAGTACCGGCACCGACCGAAGCCGCTGGTCGATCATGATGGCGGCAAGCTCGGTCAGCTTGCCGCTCGGCCGGGCGGTCGGGCCTGGCCGGCGCATCAGCGAGCCCGCGGTCGGGTGCCCGTCGAGCATGGTCCCGGTGTCCGGATCACCGCACCCACGCGGCTCGGACAGGTAGCGGGCACCGATGAGGTCGGCCTCCGACAGCACTCCGAGCAGACTGCCGCCGCTGTCGACGACCGGCAGAGTCGTCACTCGGTTGTCGGTCATCAGGACCGCGGCTGCCTCGGCCGTCATGGTGGGGGAGGCCGAGACGACCGGTGTGCTCATCACTTCGCTGATACGCATGTCCGGAAGTCTCTGCTGCTCGCGGGCGGTGACGAAACGGCTGGAAGTCCTCAGACGGCGAGCCGTAGGTCCTTCGTGTGAGCCTGCCGCACTCCGGGGCAACGCGGGACCAAGGTCCTTCGGTGTGAGGTCCAGCGTCACTGTCGTCGGCTGTGGCGAACGAGCACGCTGGAGCGGCCATCCCACCCGGTCAGGAGCGCACTGATGATCATCACCGAGTCACGGGTCCGCGCGGCCGGACTGGAAGCCGCCGTGCGGGCACCCTCGCCGTACAACACCCAGCCGTGGATCTTCGAGCTCGGGCCCGTGGGTGTCGACCTGTACCTCGACGAGGACCGCGTCCTGGCCGTGGTCGACACCGATGGCAGGGAAGCGCGGCTGGCCTGTGGCGCCGCGATACTGAACTTCCGGCTCGCGGTGGCCGCCGGCGGCTGGGCGAGCAGCGCGGACCTGCTGCCCGACCGGACGCGCCCGGAATTGCTGGCCCGGCTCGGGATCGGGCAGCCGCGGCGTCCGCGGGCCGAGGAGATCAAGCTCGCCGCAGCTATCGCGAGGCGATTCAGCAACCGGCGTCCGTTCACCGAAGCTCCGGTCCCGCCGCACGCCCGGAACGCCGTCACGGCGGCCGCGCGCGCGGAAGGTGCGAACCTGCTCCTGCTTGACGAGGGCGGAACGCTGGGCACGGTGGCTTCCCTGGTCCGGCGTGCGGACACCGTCCAAGGTGAAGACCCCGCGTATCACCGTGAGCTGGCCGAGTGGACTTCCGAGCGGGGTGGCGGCGACGGCATTCCCGCGTTCGCGGGCGGTCCTCGCTCGGCGGGTGGACTGCTCCCGGTACGGCACCACGGACCGGATTCCCAGCCCGAGCGGCCCTACGAGCGTGACCCGGTGATCGTGGCCCTCACGACGCCGTCGGACGGCCCGTTGTCCCAGCTGAGGGCGGGGTTGGCTCTGCAGCGGGTGCTGCTCACCGCGACCGAGCTCGGCTTGAGCGCTTCGTTCCTTTCCCAGCCGATCGAGATCGCCGGTATCAGGGCGGAGCTCCATCAGGTGCTGGGTGCCCACGAACATCCCCAGTCTCTGTTACGCCTGGGATATGGCTACCCGGGATCGCCCACTCCACGGCGTCCACTCACCGCCGTGACACGGCGAATCCCGCTCTGAGGAGTATCGATGACCGCCGGTCTCAACGCCCTGGTGGTGGTGGCACGACTACTCCACCGACATCGCCGTGCGCTATCTCGAATCGTTCGGCAACCCCCGCAAATTCAGCCGGATCGCCGGACACCGGACTCGGCCATCCGGACCGCGGCGAGGGTCACCGGCGCGCAGGAGGAGATCGTCTGTACCGGCGTCGTCATCAGGTCAGCGGCGATCAGGCCGCGTGACTTGTCCCAGTCCTGCCGGGAAGCCGCGCTGGAGAACAAGCCCGGTCGTGTTTCACCGGTGCGGTGGCGAAGCCTGGCCAGCAGGTCGGCCTCCGACACCACGCCGATCGGTTTGCCGTGCCCGTCGATGACCGGGACCGCGCTGATCAGGCTGCCGGCGAGCAGTTCGTCGAGCTGCTTGTAGGACGCGTCGACGTTCACGGCGATCGGGTCCGGCGTCATCAGTTCGGAAACGTGCTCGTTCATCATGTCCTCCGGTTCGGGGTGTGGGCACGGCCTGGCGCTCGAGCGACCGGAACACCGGTGCCATCGGTCCCCGATCCGCGGGACTTCCGACGCGGCGCCTCGCCGAAATGCCTTTGGTCCCCCGGATCGGAGCCGTTCCGCACTGCCACCGCGCGGCAGGAAAGGCGAGGGTGGATGCGGGATTCGACGTGCACAAGGAGGCAGGCATGGCTTCGCAGGTTGTTCCGGACCAGTGGTCCGCGGCCGAGACCCAGGTGGTGGCCGACGCGGTGATCCGGGCACCGTCGGTGCACAACATCCAGCCCTGGACGGTGCGGCTGACCGGCCGCGACGCCCAGCTCCGTGAACGCGAGGACGTCACGCTGCCGCATTTCGACCCGCACGGCCGGGACCGCACGCTCTCCTGCGGCGCGGCACTCGCCAACCTCGAACTGGCCGTGCGTGTCCTCGGCCGGGACGTCACGACCAGCCTGTACCCGGACCCCGCACAGCCGGACCTGGTCGCGACGGTCACCGCGGGTGCCCGACGGGCACCGGGAACCGCGGATCTCCACCGCTACGGGGCAATTTCGCGCCGGCGTAGTTACCGCAGGCAGTTCACCGGCGTACTGGTCTCGGAGCACGAGCTGGCTGCGGTCGCCCAGGCGGGCACCACGCCAGGGGTGGGGGTGCTGCCGGTCCGCGGTGAACGAGACCCCGCCGCCGTCGCGGCCCTGCTGCTCACCGCGGCCCAGACGTCGCGGCGCGACCACGGGTACCAGCGTGAGCTCGCACTGTGGACGATTCGTGACCACCGTTCCCACCGGCACGGCGTCGGGATCATCGCTGCCGACCTCACCGCCGGTGCGCTGCCGTGGGCGGGACTCGTCCGCTCGGCCACGGACGTCCCCCGGCGCGACGTTCTGCTGCGCAGGCTCGGGCAGGAGGGGCTACTGCTCTTCCACACCCCTGGCGACTCACCGGCCGATCACCTCCGCGCCGGGTACGCACTGCAGTCCGCCTGGCTCACCGCGATCGACGCCGGGCTCGTCGCGTCGGTCCTCACCCAGCCCCTGCACGATCCCGGCATCCGGTCGGCGATGGCGCGAAGCCTCGGCCTCGCGGGTTACCCGCAGGTGCTCATACGCATCGGGCATTCCCTGGGTACTCCCGCGCCGGCGAGCCTCCGCCGGGCGATCGGCGAGGTCCTCCTGCGACCATGAAGTCCCTTCGTCGCTGGAGAAAGTGACTTCGGACCCTGTGCCTGCCCCAGTGACGGCGACGACGATGAACCGATGACGACGTCCGAGATCGCCCGTGACCCCGCGGTGGATACCACCCCGCTGATCGACACCCTCGTCATCGCGTGCCTCGTCACCCACCGGCGCCGATCTTGGTGACGTTGGACGACCCGGCGAAACCGCGGCACGCCCCTGACCCGGCGCTGGGAGTGTCCGCGGCCGGTACGCTGCCCGCCGCCGAGGTACTGAGCAGACTCGCCGTGGATGAGCACCGCCTCTCCCTCGCCGACGCTGCCGCGCGGCTGACCCGGTTCGGGCCCAACGCGGTCGCGTCCCATCGAACCCGGTTCTTCGTGGTCCTGTGGCACCAGCTGCGTTCGGCGTTGCTCGGCCTCCTGCTCGCCGCGGCTTTCGCTTCGTATCTGGTGGGGGAGCGCGGTGACGCGATCATCATCGGCGTGATCGTGGCACTGTCGGTCGGTCTGGGCTTCGTCAACGAGTACCGCGCGGAGAAGGCCGCTGAGGCGCTGCACTCGCAGATCCACCACCGCACGCTCGTCCTGCGTGACGGACGGCTGCAGACGATCGACGTCGTCGGGCTGGTGCCGGGCGATGTCGTCGATCTGCAACTCGGTGACATCGTGCCCGCTGACCTCAGGCTGCTGTCCGTGGTCGCGCTCGAATGCGACGAATCGGTGCTCACGGGTGAATCCGGCCCGGTGGAGAAGTCGACGTCGCAGGCAGAAGCGAACGCGCCGCTCGCGGAGCTGACCGGCTGCGCGCTGATGGGCACCGTGGTGCACGCGGGTTCCGGTCGTGGCGTGGTGGTCGCCACCGGCTCGCGGACCGAATTCGGACGGATCGCGACCGGCCTCGACACGCAGCAGACCGAGACCGGTTTCCAGACCGGCCTCCGACGCTTCTCGATGCTCCTGGTCTACGTCGCCGGTGCGCTCACCGTGACGATCTTCGCGATCAACGTGGCGCTCGACCGGCCGATCATCGACGCCCTGTTGTTCTCACTGGCGATCGCCGTGGGCGTCACCCCGCAGCTGCTGCCCGCCGTCGTGTCGGTCAGCCTCGCCGCCGGTTCGAAGCGGATGGCGCGGCGTCACGTGCTGGTCAAACGGCTGGTGTGTATCGAAGACCTCGGTGACGTCGACACCCTGTTCACCGACAAGACCGGCACCCTGACCCAGGGCCACCTGAGCTTCATGCGCACGATCCCGGCCGGTGCCGGTGATCCGTTGCGGAGTGGTCTGCTGTGTACCGAAGCCGACATCGAAGACGGCCACGCGATCGGCGGCAACGCCCTCGACCTCGCGCTCTGGGAGTCTCCGGCGGCGGCCGGGCACCGGGCGGCCTCAGCAGGCTGGCGACGACTCGCTCTCCTGCCTTTCGACCACGACCGGCGCAGGGTCTCGACCCTGGTCAGCGGGCCCGACGGCACGCGAACCCTGATCGCCAAGGGCGCACCGGAATCCGTCCTGCCGCGCTGTCTCGACGTCCCGGCGACAGCCACGACGGCACTGGCCGCGGAGTTCGCCGCCGGAAATCGCGTCGTCGCCGTTGCGAGCAGGCCCGCTCCCGGCCTCGACACGATTACCGTCGATGACGAGCGCGATCTGACGTTGCTCGGCTTCCTGGTCTTCCTCGACCCGCCGAAACCTGATGCCGCACAGGCACTTGAGCGGCTCGCCCGGCTCGGGATCACGGTCAAGATCGTCACCGGGGACAACGTCGCCGTCGCGGCCAAGGTCTGCCACGACCTCGGACTGTCCGTCGACGGACTGCTGAGCGGTACCGAACTCGACGCGCTGGACGACGCCGAACTCGCCGCCGCGATCACCGTCACCACCGTGTTCGCCAGGGTCAGCCCCGAACACAAGGCCCGCATCGTCCGCGTCCAGCGCCACACCGGCGGTGACGTCGCGTTCCTCGGCGACGGGGTCAACGACGCGCTGGCGCTGCACGCCGCCGACGTCGGCATCTCCGTCGACTCCGCCACCGACGTGGCCAAGGACGCCGCGGACGTCATCC
>NZ_JAYMZS010000175.1:0-13915 GCF_035828755.1 Amycolatopsis sp. H20-H5
GGCGACGTCGCCGACCTGGTGATCGCCGCCGCCGACCCGGCGACCCTGTCCGCCGCCGACCTGCGCACGATGCCGATCACCGCCACCCTCCTGGCGGGCCGTCCCACCCACGTCGCCTAGCTCACTCGAGTGTCATGAAAGGGTCTTTCAGGGCAAAAAGTGTCAGGAAAGACCCTTTCATGACACTTCGGGGACGTCCCCGCGAAGGCGCGAAGCGCTAGAGCGACGCAACACCGACGACGGCCGTCGCCGCGGCCACCAGGCCGACCCACACCGACGGGAAGACCTCCTTCGGGCCGTCCCCCGCGCGGCGGTGGGAGATCGTGGCGCCCACGAGCAACGCCACCAGCCCGACGGCGGCGGCGATGCCCAGCGGCCGCCAGAACAGTCCGGCGACCAGGCCCGCGGCCGCCGCGATCTCCAGCGCGCCGATGAGCTGACAAGTTTTGGCGGAGTAACCCAGATGTGTTGTCCTGGCGACCATGTCGGCCTGTTTGAGCAGTTTCGCCGTGCCCAGCGCGAGGAACAGCGCGGCCAGCATCAGCGACATCACGACAGCGGCGATGACCATGGTAATTCTCCTTGCTGGTAAGGGAAGCTAGACAGTGACACGGCGCATCGTGGCGAACCCGCCGACCGCGAGCACGACGGTCACCGCCGCCAGTACCGCGGTCAGGTCGTAGACGTTCAGTGTGCTCGCGAACTCGCCGACCTTGCCCCAGAGGCCTGCCCCCGTCACGATCATGGCCGCCCCGAGCAGCACCACGACCTGGGCCGCGATGAACAGCAGCAGCCCGACGACCTGCCAGCGCCGGTGCACCAGCCCGAACCACAGGCCGTAGACGAATCCCAGTGCCAGCACCACGAACGACGTCAGCCAGGTCTGGAACGGTGCCCCGTCGAAGATCCACGGGATCCGGAAGAAGTGCAGTGACGTCCCCCAGCCGCCGGTCGCGCGCTCGATCGCCTGGAGCGCGGTGATGATCAGCGCGTACGCCGTCGAGAGTCCCACCATGAGCAGCAGGGTGCCGAGATAGTAAACACGTCTGCTCAGGCCCAGCGCGAAACCGAACGGCAGCGATTTGGTGACGGTGAGCGTCGCCGGGATGAACAGCCAGATGTAGAGCGTGACCAGCCCGCCGCTGTAGGAATCGCCGTCGGGGGGAGGAAACATCTTGAACACGGTCAGGTTCACGAGGAAGGAGAAGAGGGTGATGCCGCCGGGCAGCACGACGTACTGCAGGCGGTCCAGCAGGTGATAGCGCGTGACCTTGACGAGGGTGGTCATGCGGTCGCCTCCAGATCGGCCGGGCCGCCCGAGGTGTGGACCAGGAGTTGTTGCAGCGAAAGGGGTTCCAGCTTCAGGTGCAGCGCGGCGGCGCGGGCGCGATCGGCCGCGTCGAGGTAGTCCGAGACCGTGACCGAAGTCCGGGAACCGATGCTCCGGCGGTGCAGCACCCGGCGGCCCGCGACGAAGTCCTCCACTGCTGTCACCGGGCCGCTGATCGTCGCTCCGCCGCCTCGCACGTCGTCCGCCGCGGCGTCCAGCAGGACCCGGCCCCGGTCGAACATGACGACCCGCTCCAGCAGGTCCGCCACCTCGTCGACGAGGTGCGTGGACAGCAGGATCGTGCGCGGATGTTCGGTGTAGTCGGCGAGCAGCCGGTCGTAGAACAGCTGCCGCGCCACCGCGTCCAGGCCCGCGTAGGGCTCGTCGAGCAGGGTGAGTTCCGCGCGCGCGGCCAGGCCGATCGTGATGGACAGCGCCGAGCGCATCCCGCGTGAGAGGCGTTTGATCGCGCGGTCGCGCGGCAGCTCGAAGTCGGTGAGCAGGGAGTCCGCGAACCGGGCGTCCCAGTTCGGGTGGAACCACGACGCGGCCCGGATGGCGTGCCGCACCTTGAAGTCCGGGAACTGCTGGTCCTCGCGGACGAACACCGTCCGCCGCAGGACGCCGTCGTTCTCCATCGGGTCCTCGCCGAACACGCGGACGGTGCCGCTGCCGGCGAACTCCTGGGCGGTGACGATCCGCATGAAGGTGCTTTTGCCCGCGCCGTTGCGCCCGAGCAGCCCGGTGATGGTGTTCTCCTCGATCTCGACGCTGACGTCGTCGAGTGCGGTCTGGTTCCGGTATCGGCGGGTCAGGCCCGTCACGGAGATGGTCGAAGTCATGCCGTTCCCCCTCGGATCAGCGAAATCAGCGTGCCCATGTCGATGCCGAGCCGCTGGGCCTCAATGAGCATCGGGTCGAGGTACTGCTCCGCGAACTGCTTGCGGCGCCCCTCGAGCAGCCGTTCGCGAGCGCCGGTGGTGACGAACATGCCGATACCGCGCCGTTTTTCCAGCACCCCGTCGTCGATGAGCATGTTGATCCCCTTGGCCGCGGTCGCCGGGTTGATCCGGTGGAACGCGGCGAGTTCGTTGGTGGACGGCACCCTGTCCCCCTCGGCCAGGGTGCCGTCGGCGATGTCCCCGGCGACCTGTTCGGCGATCTGGGTGAACAGGGGAGTGCCCTCGTCGAGCACGGTCACCTCCGCCGGGTCCATTGGTTAGTTACTCGACTAATGTACCCGGCAACCAAACCTGTCCGCAAGCCCGACTAACGGAGTCTTGACGCACGTGCGCCCGGCGGGCAAAGATCTAAAGACAGCTTCTGACAACGTTGTCATGGGAAGGATCTCGCGTATGAGAACGCGGAAACGCGTCTTCGCCGCCCTGGTGAGCCTCGCGATGGGGGCCGCCGTCGCCGGCGCGCCCGCCGCTTCGGCCGATCGCGGCCCGAAGTTCGCCGACGACCCGACGACGCTGGTCGACACCTCGATCGGCAACAACGGCGACGGCACCACGTTCCCCGGCGCGACGACGCCGTTCGGCATGGTGCAGCTCAGCCCCGACACGCAGCTGAAGAAGTACGCCTCCTACGACTACGCCCAGGACACGATCCTCGGCTTCAGCCACACGCACCTGTCCGGCGTCGGCTGCCAGACCATGGGCAACATCCGGTTCATGCCGACCACCGGCGCGGTCATCTCGTCCGACCCGGCGCAGTACGGCTCGAAGTTCAGCCACGCCAACGAAACCCGCTCGCCGGGCTACTACTCCGTGAAGCTCGACAAGTACGACGTGAAGGCCGAGCTGAGCGCCACCCAGCGCACCGGCCAGCACCGCTACACCTACCCGGACGCCGCGGCCGCCGAGAACGTCATGATCGAGGTCGGTGAGAGCAACGGTTACACCTACGCGGGTGACGTGCACGTCGTCGGGAACGACACGGTCGAAGGCTGGCTGCAGGGCGGCAACTTCTGCTGGGAGACCGAGAAGGAGCGCTACAAGGTCTACTTCAGCGCGAAGTTCGACCGCTCGTTCTCCTCGTTCGGCACCTGGAGCGGCGGCAAGCTCACCGCGGGTGCCCGCGACGCGTCGCTGAGCGGCGGGCGCACCGGCGCGTGGCTGACCTTCGACCCGGCCGCGGGCAAGCAGGTCGGCTCCTCGGTCGGCCTGTCCTACACCTCCGTCGACGGCGCGCGGCTCAACCGCACGGCCGAGCAGGTCGGCAAGGGTTTCGACAAGGTCAAGGACACCGCGTCGAAGACCTGGCGCGACGAGCTCAACCGGCTGCGGGTCGCCGGTGGCACACTCGCCGACCAGCGGACGTACTACAGCGCGCTCTATCGCTCGCTGCTGCACCCGTCCGTCGGGTCCGATGTGGACGGTCAGTACCGCGGCTTCGACGACAAGGTCCACCGTAGCGATACGCCGTACTACCAGATGTTCTCGCTGTGGGACACCTATCGCTCACAGAACCAGCTGGTCGCGCTGCTGCATCCGGACAAGGCCGCCGACATGACGAAGTCGGTGCTGAGGATCTACCAGGACGGTGGCTGGGTGCCGCGCTGGGCGCTCGGCGGCGGCGAGACGAACGTGATGAGCGGCGACCCGGTCACCCCCTGGGTGGTCGACAACTACCAGCGCGGCCTGCTCGACAAGAAGACCGCGCGGGCACTGTTCAACGCCTTGTGGCACAACGCCAACGATGTTCCGGCGGACCAGTCGAAGTTCCGCGGCCGCGACGGCAACCCGAGCTACGTGAAGAACGGCTGGATCGGCTACCTCGACGTCCCGGGCTACACGTTCGGCGACACCCGGCAGGCCGGTTCCGCGACGCTGGAGTACGCGCTGGCCGACTGTTCCCTGTCCCTGATGGCGAAGGGCCTGGGGGAGAAGGACAAGGCGGCGACCCTCGCGCAGCGCTGCGACAACTTCACCAAGCTGTGGGACACGAGCGTGCAGTCCAGGGGTTACCACGGTTTCCCCCGCACGAAGGCCGAGGACGGCACCGGAGTCGGCGACCCCGACCCGGCGAAGTCGACCGGTTTCCACGAGGGCACGCCGTGGCAGTACCAGTGGCTCGCGCAGCAGAACACGCCCGCGCTGTTCGGTCTCATGGGCGGAGCGGCCAACGCGGAGAAGCGGCTCGACACGTTCTTCGACATGCCGACCCTGCTGGCCGACCCGGCGAAGGCGGCGAAGGACTCCTGGGTCCACGGCGCGTACGACTACCACAACAATTTCGCGTTCAACCCTAACAACGAGCCCGACCTGCACGCACCCTGGATGTACGCGTGGACGGGCGCCCCGTGGAAGACCTCTGCGGTCATGCGCGCCGCGCGGACGTTGTTCACCGACACGCCGTATGGCATGCCGGGCAACGACGACCTCGGCACGATCTCGTCGTGGCTGGTGTTCGCGATGGCCGGAGTGTTCGAGGCGCAGCCGGGTTCCGGCACGTACCTGCTGAGCGCGCCGATGTTCGAGAAGGTGGAGATCAAGCCCGAGCACGGCCGGAAGGTGTCGATCGAGGCGCCGGGAGCGAGTGCGGCGAAGCTGCAGTACGTGTCCTCGGTGCAGGTCCGCAATCGTGATCTCGCGACGAGTTGGATCAGTCACGAGGATCTGCTGCGGGCGGGCAAGATCAAGATCGCGCTGAGCTCGACGCCCACCTCGTGGGGTACTTCGGCCGCCGCGGCTCCGCCGACGCTGCTCGACGCTGGTTAGTTAGTGGTCCCTGAAGGCCACCTTCACGGCGTAAAACGCCGTGAAGGTGGCCTTCAGGGGCAGTTTCAGGGGGCGCGGAGCTCGTCCCGAACCTTCCCTCGATCAGAATCGACCGGCGATCGAGGCGAACCTTGAGCCGGGGTTTCGATCTCTTTCCTGCTGAGTCTTCCATGGGAAAATATCGCGTCAGCGTATTCGGAGGTCTGCAGCGTTCCGTGAATCGCCGCCGCCGTCCATTCGAATATCGACGTTGCGGTTCTTTCGTACTCAAGCAGGCCAGTACTTAAACTCATTCGCCGTGCTTCGCGGATAGCGGCCGCGAGAGCGCGGACACGGGGCGTGGCGGAAGATGCATTCATTGGCACAGAGTACGAACTGCTCGTTGCCACGATCGGAAGCCTTGCCATGCCGTGAAGCATGAACTTCACTTGTGCGCGGAGATTCGTATTCAGGGGAGAAAATCGTGTTGAGATGGCAACAAGCCGAAGGAAAACGTCATGCGCTTGACGGCCCTTTCGCTCCGCGTCCCGAGGAAACCTTTCACGCTTTGTGCGGCGACGACGTTACCGTTGCCCGCCATGACGTCACGCAGCTGGGCGGCCGCTGGTTCGATCCGACCTGCCTGCCCTGTGAAGTCGTTTGGCTGAGCCGTTCGTGACCGACGGTGAGGACCGGCTGCCCGACAGGATCAAGGACCTGCACGCGTCACTGGCCACCGGCATCGGCTGGTTGCTCCAGAACATGAGCGAGGACGGCGTCCGGCCTGATGTTCTGCGCGACCTCGGCGCGGACCTGGTCCGGCGATCGGACGCACTCGATGCCGAGATCCTCGCCCACCTGCCTGGGGACGGCTGGCTACCCGAAGCCGGGGCTCGATGGCGTGCGCTGCCTGTCGCGCACAATGTCGGGCCGCGGCCTTTGCGGTGCGGCGCCGTCTTTCTGTCCTTGTGTGGGGCGGCTTGTTTTCCCTTCTACGGCAAGGATCCGTTGGGCGAGACCGTGCGGCACCACACCTGCCCGGACTGTCGGAGTCTCTTGGCCTGACCTGGTCAGAAGGGTGCTGGGGTGCGGGGTTCGTGGAGTGCGGGTGGTGGGCTGGTGTGGGTGCGACGGGAGGGGGTGGTGATGGTGAGGGTGCCGTTGGGTGTGGTGGTGTAGGTCCAGTCGGGTTCTTCTTTGACGAGGTTGTGGTTTCTGCATTGGCCGGTGAGGTTGGTGTGGGAGGTTTCGCCGTCGCTTGCCCAGGGGATGGAGTGGTCGGTGTCGCAGTGGTGGGCGGGTCGGTGGCAGCCGTTGGTGCGGCATTCCCGGTCGCGGACGCGGATGAACGCGTCGAGGTCTGTCGGGGGCCGGTATTTGTCGCGGCCGACGCTGAGCAGTTGCCCGGTGTCCGGGTCGGTGATCAACCGGTTCCAGGTGGAGTTCGGTTCGGTCGCGATCTGGCGGGCAAGCCACGCCGGGATCGCGCCGTATCCGGCGAGTTCAGCAGGGTCGTCGTTCAACCCGATCAGGGTGAGGAGGTCGACATACACGTGGATGTCGGCTTTGAGGGAGGGGTCACCGTCGCGTGCGGCGAGCAGCCGGTCTGCGAAGACGTCGGCGCGGAGTTGTTCGAGGGTGCGGGTGGTGTCGGTGCGGCGTAGGGCGCGGGCGGCGCGGTCGAGGGAGGTGTAGATGGCGCTGGCTTGTTCGACGGGCAGGTCTGCGGTGAGGGTGGCCATGGTGTCGTCTTGGTGGATGAGTGCGATGTGTCGGTCGCGTCTTCGTGCTCGGGCTCTGTCCTGGTAGCCGTCGGGGTCGAGTTTCTGGATGACGCGGTTGACGGCGGCGCGGATGGAGCTGGGGTCTTTACCTGCGAGTCGGGTGGCCATGACTTCGTCGACCCGGTTCGCGAGGTCGTCGGAGAGGATGAGGGTCGGGTCGACGACTTTGGAGGCTTTGTACAGGTCGATGGCACCACGCTTCAACGCGGCGAAGGTGCAGGGGAGCCGGGTGGTGAGGGCGACGGCGCGGGTGATGTCGGCTCCAGCGTGGTACTGGGAGACGGCTAGTTCGAGGGCGATGTCGGCGGTGACGGACCGGCGTGATCCGCCGGTCTCGATGGCACGAGCCATTTCGGTGACTTCGTCGGCTTGCAGCCGAGCGATCGCGGCCCGGATGTTCCCGATGGCGGCGATGTGGGTGGAGTAGGTCATAGGGTTCAGAATACCCGAACATGTGTTCGAGGTCATCGCTGAATCGGGTGAATTCCACCCAAAGTCCACAAAGAACAACCGACCAGAAACCCAAGCCTGCCAAGGGAACCCGCTGCGTGGGGGATCGGCGCTGCCAAGGCAAGCGGCACGTGACCACTGGAGCGCTGATCCCCCACGCCCCGGCGAAGCCGCGTTTGAAACCCACCCCCAAATACGGCAGGCTCCCCAACATGCCCAAAGCAAACACAACAGAGAAGCTGTTCCGCGTAGCAATAGCAATCAAAGGCCTAGACGGAGCCCTGCAGCTGATAGGAGGAATCCTACTTGCGTTCATCCCGGCATCAACGGTAACCGGCTTCGCCCACGCAGCAATCACGAGAGACCTCTTGGGAGACCCCCAAGGAACCCTGGCAAAACACCTCCAACTGGCAGCGGAGACCTTCGCAGACGGAACATCCAAGACATTCGCAGTGGTGTACCTCCTGGCCCACGGCCTCATCAAGCTGGCACTGGTGGTAGCTCTGGCACGCAAGATCGTGCGCGCCTACCCGGTAGCAGCGGTGGTCCTGGCGGCGTTCGTCGTCTACGAGGTCTGGCGCGCGATCCACACCCACTCGATCGCCTTGCCGTTCTTCGCCGCACTGGACCTGATCATCATCGTGCTGGTACTCAGGGAGTACCGCCAGTTGAGGCGGGAGCGGACGCAGCCGGTCAAGCAGCCAGAGTGAACCGGTCGGTGACCAGGTCCGAAGGCGGCGGCTCGACGAAGATCGCAGTCGCGTTGTCGGTGCCACCGACAGCGATGGCGGTTTCGGTCAGCGCCGCGGCAGCCTTGCCGGGCTCGGCGAGGATCGCGGCCATCATGGCGACGGTGAGTGCCTTGTGCACGCCGTCGCTGGTCAGCAGAAGGCCGCCACCGGCGACCTCCGCCGTGCCGATCTCGTTCTCGTGCGCCGTACGGACACTGGTGGTGACGATGTGTTCCATATGCGGCGCGGTCGGCTGGTCCTGCGCGCGGAAGTACTCCGCCAGCGTGTGATCGGTGGTGACCTGGCGCAGGACGAACCCATCCCACGCGTAGGCACGGGCGTCACCCACCCAGGCGACCCGGTAGCCACCCGCCGTGGGCATCGCGACGACGAGGACGCTGTCACCGGTCCCGCCGAGCTCCCGCACGGCACGCTGAGCGGCGAGCACCGCCGCGACCGGACCTTCCGCCACGGGTGTCCTGACCGCCACCGAAGCCGCCGTGCGTGCCGCCTTGGCTGCTCCGGGGTCGTCGCCGACGCCGTCGGCCAGCGCGAACACGATCCCCGGTCCGGCGGCCGCGGCGAACGCGCCCACCGCGTCGGCGTTGCTTGTCCTTGGCCCCTGCGCGCTCGCGGTGTGCCAGCTCGGATAGTGCCCCTGCCGCCCCGTCCCGACCATGACGTCCTCCTCGAAGAGCCAGCGGGTATGTGTCCCTGACTCCAGAGTCCGCTCGTTACCTGTGGTGCGCCTGAGCCGAAGTTGTGATCTTGCTGTCGGTTCCGCGCCGATCCAGCCACAACCGGCGGGTGTCGCGCCCGAACGACCACCCGAGCGCGGCCAGCGCGAGCCCGGCCACCCCGGGCTCGACCGCGTACGGAACGAGCCCCGACACGGCCACCAGCAGGAAGACGCCCTGCATCGCGGCGACGGCCTTCCGCGCGGAACTCGGCGTCAGCGGCCCGCACAGCCAGGGCAGCACCCACCCGGCCGCGACGAAGGCGTAGCGCAGGACGCCGATCGTGAGCACCCACACGCCCAGGAAGGTCGCGGCGTACGCGCTCAGGACAAAGATAAGGAAGGCGTCGACCTCCATGTCGAACCGCGCGCCCCTCGGCGACACCGTCCCCGTGCGCCGCGCGACCTGTCCGTCGACCGCGTCCAGGCTCAGCGCCACCGCGGTCAGGGAGACGAACACCGCCGTCGGCATGCCGCCGTGGGGATGCCCCGCGACCAACGCGACCACGCCCCCGACGAGCACCGCCCTGGCCAGCGTCACCTGGTCGGCCGGGCCCAGCGAGCTGGGACGCGCGGCGCGTACGACAAGCGTCAGCAACGTCGCCGCGTAGCCCGTTCCGGCCAGCCAGCCGGCCGCGGTCAGGCCCACGCGACTTGTTCCCGCCCGAGTGAACCGAAGCCGAGTGTCGCTCGTGTTGCTGGTGTAACTCTGGTCGTCATCCGGGCCCCTAGGTTCACCTGTGCCACCCAGCGTTCGAGGAGGTCGACCGTGACACGTACGGCGAAGGCCTTTTGGTTCAATCCTCCGGGGACCGGCGAGATCCGCACCGCGGCCGTGGCCGAGCCCGGCCCGGACGAAGTCGTGGTCCGCGCGCTGTACTCCGGGATCAGCCGGGGCACGGAAACCCTGGTGTTCCGCGGGGAAGTGCCCGAAAGCCAGTACAAGCTGATGCGGGCGCCCTTCCAGGAAGGCAACTTTCCGTGGCCGGTCAAGTACGGCTACCTCAACGTGGGTTTGGTCGAACAGGGCCCGCCGGATCTGCTCGGCCGTACTGTCTTCTGTCTCTATCCACATCAAACCCGTTACGTGGTCAAGGTTTCCGCGGTGACGCCGGTGCCGGACGACGTGCCGCCCGAGCGTGCCGTGCTGGCCGGGACGCTGGAGACGGCCGTCAACGCGCTGTGGGACGCGGCGCCGCTGGTCGGTGACCGGATCGCGGTGGTCGGTGCCGGGATGGTCGGCTGCGGTGTCGCGGCCGTGCTGGCGGGATTGCCAGGGGTCCGGCTGCAACTGGTCGACACCGACCCGTCGCGCGCCTCGGTCGCCGACGCGCTCGGCGCCGGTTTCGCGCTGCCCGGCGACGCCGACGGCGACTGCGACCTCGTGCTACACACCAGTGCCACCGAGGCCGGTCTCGCGCGCTCGCTGGAGCTCCTCGGGCACGAGGGCGAGGTCGTCGAACTGAGCTGGTACGGCGACCGCCGGGTCACGCTGCCGCTGGGCGAGTTCTTCCACTCTCGACGGCTGACCGTGCGAAGCAGCCAGGTCGGCTCGGTGTCCCCGGCCCGGCGCGCGCGGCGGACGTTCGCAGACCGGCTGGCGCTGTCTCTGCGTCTGCTGGCCGATCCCCGGTTCGACGCCTTGCTCACCGGCGAAAGTGCTTTCGCGGAGCTGCCGCGGGTCATGCCGCGCCTCGCCTCGGGCGAGCTTCCGGCGCTGTGCCACCGAATCGTCTATCCCTGAGAGGTGTCCTCTTGTTCAGCATCACCGTCCGCGATCACGTGCTGGTCGCCCACAGCTTCCGCGGCGAGGTGTTCGGCCCGGCGCGACGGCTGCACGGCGCGACGTTCATCGTCGACGCGACGTTCCGCCGTGCCGAACTCGACGCCGACAACCTCGTCGTCGACATCGGGCTGGCCACGCGGGAACTCGGCGGCGTGCTCGCCGACCTCAACTACCGCAACCTCGACGAGCTGCCCGAGTTCGCCGGGGTCAACACCTCGACGGAGTTCCTGGCCAAGGTGGTCGCCGACAGGCTGGCGCGCCAGGTGCACGCGGGCGCGCTCGGCGAAGGGGCCCGCCGGCTGGCCGGGATCACGGTCGCCCTGCGCGAATCCCCTCTCGCGTTGGCGAGTTACGAGCGCGCGTTATGACCGCCGACGTGTACATCGTGGTGCCGGGGGACATCGACGACCCGAGTGATCCCAGTGGCGGCAACGCCTATGACCGCCGCGTCTGCCAAGGCCTCGCGGAGCTCGGCTGGACGGTCCACGAGATCGCCGCCGAGGGCGCCTGGCCGAGGCCGGAGCTCACCGACGGCGTCGCGTTCGGGCGCACGCTCGCGCCCGGCACCGACGGGGTGTCGCGGCTGGTCTGCGTCGCCTCGGTGACCCCGCGCAAAGGCCAGGACGTGCTGGTCCAGGCGTTGGCCGCGGTGGCCGACCTGCCGTGGAACTGCGAGCTCGTCGGACCGTTCCGCCGGGACAGGGCCTACGTCACGCGGCTGCTGCAACTGATCGTGCGGCACGACCTCGGTGACCGGCTGCGGCTCGCCGGTCCCCGGCTGGGCCTGCCGCTGGAGACGACGTACGCCAGCGCCGACCTCGTGGTGCTGCCGACGCGCGCGGAGACGTACGGCATGGTCGTGACCGAGGCGCTGGCACGCGGGATTCCGGTGCTGGCTTCGGCCGTCGACGGCGTCCCGGAGACCCTCGGGGCCGATCACGAGGGCATCGTGCCCGGAATGCTGGTGCCGCCGGGCGACGTCGGGGCACTCGCGACGGCGCTGCGGCACTGGTTCGGCGAACCCGATGTGCGGCGCCGTCTCCGGCGTTCCGCGGGCGATCGCCGCGGCATGCTGGAGGAGTGGAAATCCACGTCGCAGCGCATGGCGGGGGTGCTGGAGCGGTTGCGTGAGCCGCGGCCCGCGATCCCCGGCTCGCCGCGTTTCGGGGCGGACTGGCTGGCCCTGCGCGAGCCCGCCGACACCGCCGCCCGCTCGGCCGAACTCCTGGAGCCCCTGCGCGCCCACCTCGCCGGGAAGTCCCGGCTGGTCGTACGCGACCTCGGCTGCGGCACCGGCTCGCAGGGCCGCTGGCTCTCGCCCCGGCTCGGCGGCAAGCAGCGCTGGGTCCTGCACGACCGCGACCCCGAGCTGCTCGGCCGGGCCGTCGCGAGCCTGGTCGCCCACGGGGTGACGGTCGAGACCAGTGAAGGCGACCTCACCGAACTCCGCGCGGCCGACCTCGAGGGCACCTCGCTGGTGACCGCGTCCGCGCTGCTGGACCTGCTCACCTTCGACGAGGTCGAGGCGCTCGCGACCGCGTGCGCCGAGGCGGGTGTCCCGGCGCTGTTCACGCTTTCGGTCGTCGGCCGGGTTTCGTTCTCCCCGTCGGACTCGCTCGACGCCGAGTTCGCCGCCGCGTTCAACGCCCACCAGCGTCGCCGTGCCGGTGGCCGGAGGCTGCTCGGGCCGGACGCCGTCGCCGCCGCGACCGAGACGTTCAGCCGCCGGGGCGCGGTCGTCCGGACGGCGTCCAGCCCGTGGCGGCTCGGGCCCGGCGACCCGGCGCTGATCCGCGAGTGGCTGCGCGGCTGGGTCGGCGCGGCCGGCGTCCAGCGGCCCGACCTCGCGCCGCACGCCGAGGGCTACCTGCGCCGCCACCTCGACGCCAACGCGGCCGGTGGCCTGCGCGTCGTCGTCCAGCACTCCGACCTGCTGGCCATCCCCGCGGGGATGGAGTCGTGACCGGCAGGCTGTGGCCGCGGCTTCGGACGTTCGCCGGGGTGGCCGTCCTCGGGGTGCTCGGGTGGCGGTTCGGCACCGGCGCGTTCGTGGCCGGGCTGCGCGTGATCACCGTGCCCTCGGTGCTGGCCGCGCTCGGGATCGGGCTGCTGACCACGGTGCTCAGCGCGGGTCGCTGGTGCCTGGTCGCGCGTCGCGTCGGCCTGCGGCTGCCGTTGTCGAAGGCCGTCGAGGACTACTACCGCGCGCTGTTCCTCAACGCGGTCCTGCCCGCGGGCGTGCTCGGCGACGTCCACCGCGCGGTGGCGCACGGACGGCAGTCCGGCGATGTCGGCCGCGGTGTCCGCGCGGTGGTGCTCGAACGGGTGGCCGGTCAGGCGGTCCTGCTGGAGCTGGGAGCCGTGCTGCTGCTCACCCGGTCCGGGCTGCTCCCGGACCTCACGCTGGGCCTGCCGGTCGACGTCCGCGACTTCGGCCCGGCCGTGCGGGTGCTGAAGCACCTCGGGGTCTCGGCGGTGCGGCTGATGCCGAACAACGACGACAAGGTCCGCGCACTCGAGGAACACGGGATCTCGGTGACCTCGCGGGTGTCCCTGCTGATCGAGGCCACCGACCACAACATCCGTTACCTCACCGCGAAGCGGGACCGGCTCGGGCACGACCTGCCGCATCTCGCTCCCGCTGTGCCCGGCGGCGCGTGAGATGAACGGACCGGTGATGGCGGAAAACGCCATCACCGGTCCGTTCATCGCGGCCGGGACGGGCGTCAGGTGGTCAGGTCGTACACCGTCTGGCCGTCCACCGTGGTGGCGGTGAAGGTCGCCGTGACCCACGTCGTGATCTCGCTGGAACCGCCGCCGCGTCCGCCGCCGCGTCCGCCGTCGACGAAGTACTTGACGTCCCCGTTCGCGACGTACTGCTGGAACTCCGCCAGCGTCGGTGCCGGGTCGGTGCCGCTCCAGCCGCCGATGCCGATCACCGACTTCCCGCTGGCGAGCTCGAGGGAGGCCGCGGACTGGGAACCGGTGGTCGCCGCGGCCCACTTCGTGGTCGTCCGCGCGAGGAGGTCGCCCACGGCGGTGCTCGCGGAATCCTGGCCCGGGAATATGACGCCGCCCATCGCGTCGCTCACCGGGCCGGAGGTCGGGATGGATCCGCTGTGCGCCAGCGAAGCGGTGTCCACGGCGTAGGCCGCGGAGCCGAGGCCGAGCGTCAACACCGTCGCGACGCCGGTCACCAGCACGGCCTTGCGGAGCTGGTGGACGCCCATCACCACTGCGGTCGCCACGACGACACCGAGCACGACGATCACCCAGCGCAGCACCGGCAGCCAGGTCGAAGTCCGGTCGAGCAGGATGAAGTCCCACACCGCCGTCGCCGCGATCATCGACGCCCGCACCAGCCGGGCGGAGAGGGTCGCCCTGCCCTGCCACA
>NZ_JAYMZS010000176.1:0-13897 GCF_035828755.1 Amycolatopsis sp. H20-H5
CCCGCAGCAGGCTTTCCCGCAGCGCCAGCGCGTCGTCGAGGGACCGCAGCACGTGGACGCCGTCGAGTTCGTGGCCCTGTGCCAGCCGTCGTGGGGTGACCCCGGTGGCGATCACCAGGCCCTCGTAGCCGAGCACCTCCCCGTCCGACAGCGTGACCTCGCGGGCACCGGCGTCCAGCCTGGTGGCGGAGCGGCCGAGCAGCCACCGTGCGTCGAGCCCGGCGAGGACGTCGTCACCCCGAAGGGTCACCTTTTCGGGTGGCCAAATGCCGCGCAGGACCTGCTTGGACAGCGGCGGCCGGTCGTAGGGCGGGTGCGGCTCGTCGCCGACCACGGTGAGCGGGCCCGGGTAACCCTCGCGCCGGAGCGTCTCGGCGGCGGTGAGACCCGCCGCCGAAGCGCCCACGACGACGATCATGCCTCGTCCAGCTCGATGGCCAGCGCGGGGCAGATCCGCGCGGCTTCCCGTACCTCCTCGTACAGCTCCGCGGCCGGGTTTTCCGTCAGCAGCACGACGACGCCGTCCTCGTCGCGCTGGTCGAACACGTCCGGCGAGGCCAGCACGCACTGTCCCGCGCCGACGCATTTGTCCTGATCGATGAGTACCTTCATCATCGGTCCCCTTTCTCCCCAGATCACCAGGTGACGGGGAGCTCGTGCACCCCGTATACGACCATGTCGTGCTTGAAGTTGAGCTGCGCCAACGGTTTCGCGAGCGCCAGCGTCGGGATGCGGCGGTACAGCGTGCTGTAGACGACCTGCAGCTCGACCCGCGCCAGCGGCTGCCCGAGGCACTGGTGGACGCCGTAACCGAAGGCGACATGGTGGCGCGCCTTGCGGTGGACGTCGAGGCTGTCCGGGTCGGGGAAGGCGGTCTCGTCGCGGTTGGCGATGTCGTTGGCGCCGATGACGCCCTCGCCCTTCCGGATGAGCTGCCCGCCGATTTCGAGGTCCTCGAGCGCGACCCGGCGCCGACCGGAATGGGTGATGTTGAGGTAGCGCAGCAGTTCCTCGACGGCGTTCGCGACCAGCTTGGGGTCGCCGTCGTCGCGGATCGTGGCCAGCTGGTCCGGGTGTTCCAGCAGCGCGACCGTGCCGAGCGCGATCATGTTCGCGGTCGTCTCGTGCCCGGCGACCAGCAGCAGCTGGCCCATCGCGGCGACTTCGGCGCTCGTCATCTGCCCGGTGCGCACCTGCTCAACGGCCAGGCGGCTGAGCAGGTCCCCGGCCGGTTCGACGGCTTTCTTCTCGACGAGGGCGCCCAGGTAGCCGAGCAGTTCGTCGGTGGCGGCGACGGAGGCTTCGGGGGTGGAAAAGCGGGAGATGATCGTCTTGCTGATCCGGTGGAACAGGCCGCGGTCGGCGTAGGGCACCCCGAGCAGCTCGCAGATGACCAGCGAGGGCAGGGGCAGCGCGAAGGCTTCGACGAGGTCGGCGGGACGGGGCCCGGCGAGCATGTCGTCGATCAGCTTGTCCACGATCTCCTGGATCCGCGGGCGCAGCAGCTCCATCTTCTTGACCATGAAGTCCGAGGTCAGCAGGCGGCGCTGGGCGGCGTGCACGGGGTCGTCCAGGTTGATGAACGATTTCGCCCGGCCGCGCCTCGCCGCGGAACCGGCGCTGACGTGCGGATAGCCGGGCTGGTCGCTGTCGACGCTGATCCGCGGGTCGCTGAGCATCGCGCGGACGTCGTCGTAGCGGGTCAGGACCCAGGGCTGGCTGCCGTCCCAGAGCTCGACGCGCGAGATCGGCGCCTCGGCCTGCAAGCGGCCCAGCTCGGGCGGCGGGTCGAACGGGCAGCGGGCGGCTCGTTCCATCGGGAAGGCGGGGGTGCCGGGCAGGGTCTCCGTCATGGGACCTCCTCCAGGGTGCTGTTCCAAGGTGACAGTTCCAGGATCACAGCTAGTTACCAAACGAGTGTTCGGGTACTTACTGAACAGATGTTAGGCAACCTGGTGGAGAACTGTCAGCGGGGTGAGGTGAAGATCACCTCAAGAGACCATTCCCCGAGGGAGGAAAGCGAAACTCAGTCGAAGATCAGTGCGACGAGGTCGTCGATAAACGGCTGGACGGCCTGCGCGTGGCGTTCGCTCGGATTGCTGTGCAGCAGTGCGACCCGCCCGTGTGCTCCGACGAAGACCATCGCCGCGGCTCGCTGACTCGGCAGCCGCAGCTCGTGCCCGGCCTCGGCGCAGCGCGCGAAAGCCGCTTCGAGGGCGGCGACGACGTCCATCAGCGGACCTTCCGGGCGTGCGTCCGGATCCGGCCTGCTGGCCCCGCCGCTGAGCATCAGCCGATAGTGGCCCGGATGCTCGACCGCGAACGCGCAGTAGGCGTGCAGCTGCGCGTACACCCGTCCGACGACGTCCTCGGGCGCACATCCCGCGTCGGCCGCCAGCATCAGTGCCCGCAACCGCGCGAACTCGTGGTCCAGCAGTCCCCGCACGAGCGCCGCCCGATCGGTGAAGTGCTGGTAGATGCTGGCCGGTGCGATCCCGACGGCCCGTGCGACCCCCCGGATGGTCAGCGCGTCTTCACCGCCGAGGTCGGACAGCAACCGGCTCGCGGCGTCGAGAATCTCGACCCGCAGCCGCTCACCCTCGCCCCAGCGGTTGCGGGTGCGCTGGGGAACCGTGTCCACCTTGTCCGGCACGCGTCCATTCTTACCTTCCGCCCTCGCCCCCCGCGTGCCGGGCGCGACGGGGCCGCGAAACTCGTGCCCCTGAAGGCCACCATCACGGCGTTAAACGCCGTGATGGTGGCCTTCAGGGGCAGTCCTAGCGACCGGTCTGGAGTGGAAGTATCAGTGTAGACCGGTCATAAGTGGAGTAATGTGCGGGGATGAGCCTCAAACATGCCACGCTCGGCCTGCTGTCGTTCGGTCCGGCCAGTGGCTACGACCTGCTGCAGACGTTCAAGGGCTCGCTGGTCAACGTCTGGCCCGCGACCCAGAGTCAGCTCTATGGCGAGCTCGGCAAGCTGGCAGGGGCGGAGCTGGTCGAGGTCGCGGCCGAGGGCGCGCGGGGTCGCAAGGAGTATGCGATCACCGAGGCCGGGCTGGCTGAGCTGCGGCACTGGCTGGTCGAGGTCGAGCCCACCTCCGTGCGTCGCAGCGACATGCTGCTGCGGGTGTTCTTCCTCGGCGAGCTGCCGCCGCGCCAGGCCGAGGGGTACCTACGTGGCCGGGCCGCCGCCGCGGCTGAACTCGAGGCGGGCTACCGCGCCCTTGGTGAGCAGATCGGTCACAAGACCAGCCCGCTGGCGGTGTACGGCCGGGTGGCGCTCGAATGGGGCCTGCGGTTCGCCGAGATGCAGCGCGAGTGGGCCGAATGGGCGGTGCGGGAGGTGACCGCGGCCAACGTCGAGGCCGCCGGGGCACCTGAAATCACCGGCTGAGTCCGGCTCGACCGCCGGGGCGGTCCCCATGGTCAAAGATTTGCAGACATTCCACTCTTGACAGGTCTTCAGTAGAGGTTATAGCTTCGACATGTCAATAGTGGAACGTTGAGAGGTCGACATGAACTACCTGCGTGGTTTCCTCCCCTGGATCGCCTTCGCGGTCGTCTCCTCCTTCGGCTGGCAGTGGGGTGCCTTGGCCGGTCTCGTCCTCAGTGTCGCGCTGCTGGCCCATGCAGGCGGGCGAAGCTCCCGATGGACTCCCAGATCCTCGAGATCAGCACTGTCGTGTTCTTCCTGGGGCTTACCGCGCTGGCCTTCGCCGCGCCCGCCTCGGCACTGGCGGACTACGACGGCGCGCTGGCCATGGGCTGGCTCGCGCTGACGGCGTGGGCCACCCTGGCGATCCGGCGCCCGTTCACCCTGGGCATCGCGAAACAGCAGACCCCACCGGAGATCTGGGACACCCCGGTCTTCCGCCACGTCAACGTCGTGATCACCGCCGCTTGGGCCGCGGCCTTCACCGTGACCGCCTGCGCCCTCACCGCCGTGGCCGCCGCGCGACTCGGTTCCGCCGCGTCCATCCCGGTGCAGGTCGCCGGGTTCGTCGTCCCGGCCGTGTTCACCTCTCGCTACCCGCAGCGTGTCCGTGCCCGGTTCGCCGCACAGGAAAGCTGAACCCGATGACGACGACCGTCCCGCCGCACCTCGTCGGCAACTACGCGCCCGTCACCGGCGAGCTCACCACTTCCGACCTGCCCGTCACCGGCGCCATCCCGCCCGAGCTCACCGGCTGGTACCTGCGCAACGGCCCCAACCCGCGCGACGCCGCCTCGAGCCACTGGTTCCTCGGCGAGGGCATGGTGCACGGCGTCCGGCTGGAAGGCGGCCGCGCGACCTCGTACCGCAATCGCTGGGTCCGCACGAACTGCACGCGGAGCTATGACGAGAACGGCAGCCGCGACCTGACCGCCGGGGTCGCGAACACCCACGTCGTCCGGCACGCCGGGCGCACCTTCGCCCTCGTCGAGTCCTCGTTCCCCTACGAGCTGGACCTGCGGCGCGGCCACGAGCTGGACACCGTGGGGCCGTACGACTTCGCGGGCAGGCTCAGCACCCCGATGACCGCGCACCCGAAGACCTGCCCGGTCACCGGCGAGCTGCACTTCTTCGGCTACGGCGGGTTCGCGCCGCCGTTCCTCACCTACCACCGCGCGGACGCCGACGGCGAGCTGGTGATCAGCAGGCCGATCGACGTCCCGGCGCACACGATGATGCACGACTTCAGCCTCACCGCGGCGCACGTCGTTTTCCTGGACCTGCCGGTGGTGTTCGACGCCGGACGCGCCCGCTCGCGGACCGGCGGCATGCCCTACGGCTGGGACGCCGAATACGGCGCGCGCCTTGGCGTGCTGCGCCGCGACGATCCGCACGGCGAAGTCCGCTGGCTGCCGATCGACCCGTGCTACGTGTTCCACACCCTGGGCGCGCACGACGACGGCGACCGGATCGTGCTGCGCGTCGTGCGCTACCCGCACAGCTACGCGCCGGACCTCGGCCAGGCGCCCGCGTCCCTCTGGCGCTGGACGATCGACCTCGCCACCGGCACGGTCGCCGAGCAGCAGCTGGACGACCGGCCGTGCGAGTTCCCGCGCATCGACGACCGGCTCGCCGGGCTCGCCGCCCGCCACGGCCACGTCACCAGCACCAGCGGCCCGAACCAGCCGGAACGCCCCGCCGCGCTGCTGCGCTACGACCTGGGCACGGGTTCGGTCAGCCGTCACGACTTCGGCCCCGGCCGCAGCCCGGCCGAGGCCTCCTTCGCCCCGGCCGACGACCGGCCTGGCGGCCCCGGCTGGCTGATCACCTATGTGTACGACGCCGCGACGGACGCCAGCGACCTGGTGATACTTGATGCGGACCGGCTCGCCGACCCGCCGGTCGCCACCATCCGCCTCCCGCGCCGGGTACCCAACGGCTTCCACGGCAACTGGCTGTCCGACCACTGACGCTCACGTGTCGGCCAGGCGGCGGGCGAGCAGGGCGAGCATCGCGCGGAACCGGCCTTCGGGGGTGTCCAGGGCCCAGCCCAGCGTGTCCTCGATCCGGGCGATACGGGACGCGACCGAGCTGTGGTGCAGGTGCAGCAGGTCGGCCGCCTTGCGCAGGGAACCGTTGTGGCAAAAGGCTTCCAGCGCCGCGACGTCCAGCTTGCCGTTCGGGGTGGACGCCAGCGCCGTCAACGCCTGGACGTCGGTGTCGCGGCGAAGGAGGTCCACCGGGACCTTCGCGAGCAGCGCCAGCGAACCGAGCTTGGTGAAGTCGACGACCGGGGTCTCGGCGGAGGTGAACCGCAGGGCGAGCTGGGCCTGCTCCCACGACGTCCGGGCGTCGAGGGTGTCGGCCGGGCCGCCGAACCCGAGCCGTACGGTCGCCCGTTCGGTCAGCGCGGCCTCCAGGGTGGGCAGCAGGGCGTCGCCCGGCTTCGGCGGCTGCAGGATCAGGGCCGCGTGCGGCCCGACCAGCGCCATCCGCACCGGCTGGTGGCGCCCGGTGCGGGCGATGAGCGCGACGGCTTCGGCCCCGGGGTCCTTGCCGGGCACGGTCGCCACGGCGACGATCCGCACCGGCCGGTCCGGCACGAGGCCCAGCAGCTTCACCGCGCGGGACCGGTCTTCGGCCGCTTCGCGTTCGGACAGCACCAGCTCCACCAGCGCCGGGTCGGCCAGGTGCGGCGCGGGGGTGTGGCGGGGTGCTTCGAGCAGCCGGACGGTGATCGCGCAGCGTTCCAGGACGAGGTCGTCGAGCGGCAGCGGCTCCCCGGCGCGTTCGAGCCAGACCCGGCCGTGTTCGCCGACGGCCGCCTGGCCGGACGGCTCGCCCGGCTTTCCTGCCACGGACCCGCCGCCGGGGGCGTACCGCAGCGGCGGACCGCCGTCGAGTTCGAGTCCGGTCACGCAGTCCGCGAGAGCGGCGGCCGAGCGAAGCACCTCGACGACTGTCGCGCCTCGCTCGACGAGCGCGTCGAAGAAGGCGATCACCCTGACCGCGGTCTCCGCGTCGGCGTCGAGCGCGGAAAGTTTGAGCAGCAGACCTTTCACGTGATCGAGCGTAGCCCCGGGCGTCGGGTCCGGTGCGGGGAAAAACCGACAGCTGGCGGGAGCGGCCGCGGGCCGGGCGCGGAAGACTTAGAAGGCGTCTGAGAACTGTCGCAGCAGCCGCCGCTCGAAGCCTCGGGCGCCTGTCCTTCGAAGCCGCCTACCCTCCACAAAGGACGGAAAATCTGCCCATTCGCCCGTTTCATACCGCCATGACCGTTTCACGCGTGCCCCTGAAGGCCACCATGACAGCGTTAAACGCCGTGAAGGCTCCCATCAGGGCATATGGCAAGTCTGGGGTGGCGACTGAAGGGGACTTCCCTCGACTCAACCTCGCAAAAGTCCCCTTCACCAGAACAGACCGTGTGAAAGTCCCCGTCAGTCACGCGGCCCTCGGCGCCAAACTGGACGCCAAGACATCAGTTTCCGGACGCCCTCTTAAGGGACAAGCGCACCGCACTGGAGGAGAACATGACCTACGCCTTCGACGCCGACCTCGCCGCCGCCGTGGCGATGATGCCGAAGATCGACGTCACCGACCTGGAGACGGTGCGCAAGACGATCGTCGAGCTGCTCGCCGAGGCCGGGCCGCCCGACGAGAGCGGGGTGACGATCACCGAACAGCAGGTGTCGCGCGCCGACGGTCCCGACGTGCTGCTCCGGATCTACCGGCCGGACGACGCCGCGCCGGCCGCGATCTACTCCATTTTCGGCGGCGGATTCATCCTCGGCAGCGTCGACAACGAGCACGCCCACAGCCTCAAGCTGGCCAGGGCGACCGGCGCCGTCGTGGTGGCCGTGCAGTACCGCCTCGCACCCGAAAACCCTTACCCCGCAGGGCTTGAAGACTGCTACGCCGGACTCGAATGGCTCGCCGCCCACGCCGCGGAGCTCGGGGTGGACCCCGACCGGATCGCCATCCGCGGCTACAGCGCGGGCGGCGGGCTCTCGGCGGCGCTCGCGCTGCTGGCGCGCGACCGCGGCGGCCCGCGCATCCGCTTCCAGTACCTCGGCGTCCCCGAGATCGATGACCGGCTCGAGACGCAGAGCTCGACCCAGTTCGTCGACACCCCGATGTGGAACCGGCCGAACGCGATCTTCAGCTGGGACAGCTACCTCGGCGAGGGCAACCGCGGGGGCGCGGACGTCCCCGTCCACGCGGCCCCGGCGCGGGCCACCGACGTCTCCGGCCTGCCGCCCGCCTACATCTCGGCGATGGAGTTCGACCCGCTGCGGGACGAGGGCATCGCGTACGCGCTCAAGCTCATCGCCGCGGGCATCCCGGTGGAGCTGCACGTCTTCAGTGGCACCTTCCACGGCTCCTCGACCGTGGAGCACGCCCAGGCGTCCCAGCGCGAAGCGGCCGAGGAGGTCACCGTCCTCCGCCGAGCGCTGGGTCTCTGACCTCAAAGTGTTCGCTCTGCGGACGTGCCAGGCCAAGATTCGAACGTTTGGGGTCTTCTCCTGGCCGTCCGCAGGTCCCACAATCGGCGGCATGACTGCTGAGGCGAACTGGCTGCCGACCCACGACCGTCCGTACGAGCCCGTGCCCTACCACCCCGAGCGACTGCCGGCGGACGAGTCCGTCGCCAGGACCGCCGAGCTGCGCCGCTGTATGGAGGAGCGTCGCTCGGTGCGCATGTTCTCCACGGACCCGGTGCCGGAGCAGGTCGTGCTGGACGCGATCGCGGTGGCCTCGACCGCGCCCAGCGGCGCCCACCAGCAGCCGTGGACGTTCGTGCTGGTGACCGATCCCGAGGTGCGGCAGCGGATCCGCGAAGCGGCCGAGGCCGAGGAGCGCGTCTCCTACGACGGCAGGCTCGGCGAGGAGTGGCTGGCCGCGTTGCGCCCGCTGGGCACCGACTCGGTCAAGGCGCACCTCACCGACGCCTCCTGCCTCATCATCGTGTTCCAGCAGCGCTACTTCCTCGACGACGACGGCGCCACCCGGAAGCACTACTACGTCGACGAGTCCGTGGGGATCGCGGTGGGCATGCTGCTGACCGCGTTGCAGGTGGCCGGGGTCAGCGCGCTCACCCACACGCCGTCGCCGATGCGCTTCCTCGGCGAGCTGCTCGGGCGGCCCCGCAACGAAAAAGCCTTCGCGGTCATCCCGGTCGGCTACCCGGCCGAGGACTGCGCGGTGCCGGATCTGCGGCGCAAGTCGCTCGACCAGGTGCTGGTCCGCTTCTAGCCGGGCGCCTGGGCAGGGCGTCCGCGCGGATGTCCTACTGTGAAAGGGTTTTCGCCGTTCCGGCGGTGAAGTCGATCGTGTCCAGCAGTAGCAGCACCGGCGCCACGGCGAGCGCGGTCGCCACGCTCGCCGCCACGATGGCGGTGAGCGGTCCTTCCCCGGCGGGCACGGCCGTGACCAGCGCGGGCAACGGCGTCAGCAGGAGCAGTAAAGCTCCCTTGAGCCACGCCGCGCGTCCGGGTGGCCGGGTCACCCCGCGCCGGTGCGCCAGCGCGGCGGCGGCCAGGCAGCACACCAGCAGGGCCAGCAGAACCGCGCCGACGACGTCGCTGAGCCGGTGCCAGCCGACGATCATGGTGGCCGAGGCGACGGCCGTGACCCCCGCCGCCCCCGGGACGGCCACCCACCAGCGAGCGCGGGCGGGCACCGCGAGCAGGCCCGCGCAGAGCAGGCCCGCCGCGGCGGCGACATGGCCGCTGGGGAAGCTGTTGTGCGTGGTCGAGCCGTCGACGCCGAGGTCGGGCCGCAGGATCGCGGCTTTGAGGAGCTTCGCCGCGCCGACCGCGCACCCGAATACGGCGACCCCGGCCAGGCCTGCCCAGAAACGCCTGCTCAGCGCCGCCGTCAGAACCACCGCCGTGAGCAGCACGGCCAGCACCCCGACGTCGCCGAAGAAGGCCAGCAGCGCCTTCGCTGGCCCGAGTAGTGCGGTGTCCTGCCGGTAAGAGCCCCCGCGTTCGGCGCGGGGCAGCAGTTCACCGTCGACCTGCTGGCCGCCGCGGGTCAGGACGAACACCACCCCGGTGAGTGTCAGCGCGATCAGGTACACCCCGGCGGCGCCCAGCAGCGGACCGAGCGGGGTTCGGTCCGGCGGTGTGGCGCAGAGGGTGAGGTTCCCGGAGTTCGCAGGCACTCCTTCACCGTGGCCTCGTGATGTCTCCGCGCCGTTCGTGCTTTGTCTTCGTTATGTGACGGTGGAAGTCCGGTGGGATCCTGGCCGGAGTAGGTCAGCGGATGATCAGCCGGGCCGCACTGGCCGATGATGGCCGGGCCGAGGTCGGCGACCGACACATGATGTGATGCGATATCGTTACGCGGAGTGACGCAGGACACGCCCAGGGAGCATCGGTGCACGATGATCAGCTGATCGCGGAACGCTACCGGTTGATCGAGCGGATCGGTTCCGGCGGCATGGGCGTCGTCTGGCGTGCCACGGACGAGGAAACGGGCGATCCGGTCGCGCTCAAGCGCGCCCTGGTCAGCGATGAGGCCGGAGACCGGAAAGTCCGGCGCGAGGCCCGCCTCGCCGCCGATGTCCGGCATCCGAACGTGGTCGGGTTCCTCGGTGTCGCCGAGGACGGTGGCGAGCTCTGGCTGGTGCTGGAGTACGTGCCCTCCCGCAATCTTTCCGAGCTGCTCAAGCGTGACGGCCCGCTGCCGGTGCGCACGGTCAACGAGGTCGGGGCCCAGGTCGCCGGCGCGCTCGAGGCGGTGCACGGGCTGGGCATCGTGCACCGGGACGTCACCCCCGGCAACGTGCTGATCACCGAAGAGGGCCGCGCCAAGCTGACCGATTTCGGGATCTCCCGGTCGGTTTCGACCGACGAGACCGTCACCGAGTCGCCGGTCGTCGGCGGCACCCTCGCCTATCTGGCGCCGGAGGTGGCCGCCGGGGACGAGCCGACGACGGCCTCGGACGTCTTTTCCCTCGGCGCGACCCTGTACGCGGCCGTGGAGGGCGCGGCGCCGTTCGACGGCGACAATCCGTACGCGATGCTCGGCAAGGCCGCCGCCGGTGAGTTCCGCGCCCCCGCCAACGCCGCCGAGCTGACACCGGTGCTGGCCGCGTTGATGCGGACGAAGCCCGAGGCACGGCCCGACGCCGCCGCGGCGAGGAAGATGCTCGAAGCCTGTCTCGACGGCAAGAAGGTCGTGGTGCCGCGGCCGTACCGGCGACGGCGGCTGGTGTTGACCGCCGCTGTGCTCGTCGTCGTGGCCGGGGTGGTCGCCGGGCTGGTGTTCGGCCTGCCGCGCCGGGCCGCGCAGAACGCCGCGGTGACGACGACCCCGCCCGCGTCCGCGTCGAATCCGGCGCCGGTGAGTGCCGCTGTCGGCACCGACCCCCACACGGCCGATCCGTGCGGGCTGACCGATCCGGCGCCGCTGGCGCGGTTCGGCAAGCCCGAGTTGGATCCGGACTACGGCAACTTCAACCGCTGCGACGTCCTGGTGCACCTCGCGGGTGATCACCTGCTCGACGTCAAGGTCGAGCTGGACCCGCCGCCGGTGGCCGGGACGCCGCCGGACGGCAGGCAGACCAGGGTCGGCGGGTTCGACGTGGTGCAGGGCGCGGCCGACGACGAGAGCTGCCGCCGGATCCTCCAGCTCCCGGACTACTACCAGCTGTCCATCACCGCCACGGACCACGACAAGGATGGCGTCGATCTGTGCGCGGCGGCCGACACGGCTGTCACGAGCGCCGCGAACGTGCTGGACACCCAGGGGATGCCCCGCCGCGGCGTTGCCATCGCCGCTACTTCACTGGCCACAGTGGACGGTTGCGGCATGCTGGATCCCGCGACGCTGGCCAAGGTGTCCAAACTGGACCCGCTGACCACGCAACCCGATTTCGGTTCCTGGGGCTGCCGCTGGGAAAGCCCCGGCTCCGAGCAGTCGGTCCAGGTGGTGTTCGACCGCGGGCCGTCGCCGAACGCAGCTCAGGACGGCAAGCGCGTCAAGATCGCCGGGCACGACGCGTTCGTGCTGGCCGACGACTACGCCGACAACACCTGCCAGGTGAAGATGGTCTACCGCGACTACACCGATGCCCACGGGGACCCGGCGGCCGAGGTCGTCGAGGTGGTGCTGTTCGGGCAGCCGCCCTCGAGCAAGCTGTGCACCCCGGCCACCAAGCTCGCCGGCGTCGTCGCCGCGAAACTGCCCCCGGCTTGACCGGGCGCTCGGGAGAACACATGCCTGAACACAATCCTGAACACAATCTTGAACACAATCCTGAACCAGGGGGGCGGCTCTTGTCGGCCGGTTATGGCAGCCTCGCCCACGGCGTCCCGCCGTCGGAGCCGGGCACGATCTTCGCGCTGGCCGTCGCCGGGGGTTTCACCGTTTCGCCGCGCGAGGGCCGGACGCTGGTGTTCGGCCGCAACCGCGAGGACGTCCACGTCTGCGTCGGCGAGGACGACCGCAAGGTCAGCCGTCAGCAGGGCAGGCTGGTGCGGGAACACGACTCCTGGTGGATGCACAACACCGGCCGCCAGCCGATCCGGCTGCCCGGCTCGCGGCTGCTGTTCCCGGCCGAGGAGCCGGTGCCGCTGGCCGAGGGGTACACGGCGGTGTTCGTGCGCGGCACCCGCGACCGGGAGCACCTGCTGGAACTGTTCGTCGCCGGTTCGGACGGGCAGCGCCCGGCGCCGCGGCACCAGGACGTGACCGAGCAGCCCCGGCTGTGGCGGCTCACCCCGGAGGAGCGGCTCGCGCTCGTCGCGCTGGCGCAGCGCTACCTGCTGCAACAGGCGTATCCGCAGCCGATGGCCTGGGGCCAGGTCGCGAAGCAGCTGGCCGAGCTCCAGCCGGACAAGGCTTGGGGCGCGAAGCGGGTCGAGCATCTCGTCGTCGGGGTGCGCACGAGGCTGGTGCGCGCGGGTGTTTCCGGGCTGACGCGCGAAGAGGTGGGCGAGCCGGTCGGCAACTCGCTCAACGACAACCTGATCAAGGAACTGCTGCTGTCGACCTCGCTGGTGCCGCCGGATCTCGCGCTCCTCGATTTCCTGGACAACGACTGCCCGGACACCGACTTCCCGAATGCCGAGGCCTGACCGGGCGGGACCGGTCCCGGGCGGGCCGTTTTAACCTCACGACCGCCGTGGTGGCCGTGTGCACTCCGCCAGGCTGGTGGAGGCGGTCGTGGAAGCTGAGGCGGAGGTCGTGTCCGCGATCCCGTTGCCCGCCGGGCACGTCAGCCTGGCGCGCGGGGTTCCGGTGGCGGAGCCGGGAACGCTGTCGGTGCTCGGTGCCCACGGCGGGGTCGTGGTGACTCCCGAAGGGCTGGACCTGGTCACCTTCGGGCGCAACCGGCAGGCCGTCGTGGTCCCCGTCGGGGAGGACGACCGGCGGGTGAGCAGGCGTCACGGCGTCCTCGAACACCGCGATGGCGCCTGGCGGCTGCACGCCACCGGCAAGGTCCCGATCCGGCTGCCGGACTCCCGGCTGCTGTTCGCCGGAGAGCCGCCCGTCGTGCTCGCGACCGGCTACACCCCGCTGTTCGTGCGCGGCTCCGGTGGCCGTGAGTACGTGCTCGAGGTGCATGTCGCCGGGACCGGCCTGGTGGCGCCCCCGCCGGGCGCGTTCCTGTCCAGCCGCGAACGGCTCGTGTTCACCGTGCTGGGCCAGCGTTACCTGCGGCACGAGCCGCGACCCTGGCCGCTGACCTGGCGCGAGACGGCCGATCGGCTGCGCGAGCTGCGGCCCGGCGCGTGCTGGACCCCCGAGGAGGTCGAGAGCCTGACCGCCGCGACCCGCGCGCGGCTGCACCCGCCCGGCGCCGACGGCATGGACCGGCTGCTCAGGGAGCTGCTCGCGACGGCCGCACTGGTCCCGCCCGACCTCGGTCTGCTTGACGGCGAGCCTGGCTGACCGGCGCGGCACGTCCGGCGGGGCGGCTGTTCGGGACGGCCGCGCTGGTCCCGCCTGACCTTGGTTTGCTTGACGGTGAGCCTGGCTGACCGGCACCGCACGTCCGGCGGGTCATGCTGGTGGCATGCGTGGTCGGTTCTGGTGGCGAGGGCTCAGCCCGCGGCGGCGGCTGGTCGTGGTCGTGGTCGCGGCCGTGGTCGTCGCGGCGGGGGTGACGTCCACGGTCGTCGCCGTCGCGCGTGACACCAGCGCGCCCGTGGCCGGGAGACCGGCCCAGGACCAGCCGGGGCCGGTCCTGCTGGTGCCGGGTTACGGCGGTGGCCAGGGCGGGCTGAACGTGCTCGCCGGGCGCATCCGCGCCACCGGGCGCGACGCCGAGGTGCTCACGCTCGCCGGTGACGGCACGGGCGACCTCCTCGCCCAGGTGGACGTCCTCGCGAAGGCCGTCGAAGCCGCGTACGCCGACGGAGCCCCTTCGGTGGACGTCGTCGGCTACTCCGCGGGAGGCGTCGTCGCCGGGCTCTGGGTGGCCCGCGCGGGCGGCGCGCACCAGGCGCGT
>NZ_JAYMZS010000177.1:0-13774 GCF_035828755.1 Amycolatopsis sp. H20-H5
AGACCCACCTCGGCAGCGCGCAGATCGTCGCCGCGCAGGCGCCGCTCGCCCTGCGCCCGGACGCGCCGCAGCTGCTCTCCGCGGCGGCCCCGCCGGATCCGAGGTCGCTCCGGGACAGCGTGACCGGCGTCGTGGACAGCCTGTTCCTGCTGCTGGCCGGGCTGGCGCTGGTGATCGGCGCGGTCGGCATCGCCAACACGACGCTGGTGTCGGTGATGGAGCGAGCGGGCGAGATCGGTCTCCGGCGAGCGCTGGGCGCCCGGCGCAGGCACATCGCCGCCCAGTTCGTCACCGAGTCGGCCGTGCTCGGCTTCATCGGCGGGCTCGTGGGGGCCAGCCTCGGCGTGCTCACCGTCGTGATCGTCGCGCTGACCAGGGACTGGACGGCGGTGCTCGACCCGCTCGCGGTCCTCCCGGCACCCCTGGTCGGGGCGGTGGTCGGCCTGCTCGCCGGGGCCTACCCAGCCCTGCGGGCCGCGTCGATCGAGCCCGTGGAGGCCCTGCGCGGCTAACCACGCGCGGCTTTCCCGAGTGCCCCTGAAGGCCACCTTCACCGCGTTTTACGCCGTGAAGGTGGCCTTCAGGGGCATCCAGGTTCACGATTCGCGCGGGACGACGCCGCTGGGTGCTGATCAGTCCCAGTGGGTGAAGAGGGCTTCGCCGAGCGTGCCGGGGCGCCAGTAGGCGAGGTCGTTCGGGTCGAGGTGGGGGAACTCGGCACGGGCCTGCTTGCCGAAGTCGCGGGCCAGCTCGTCGGCGCTCAGCACGCGGACGTCGAGGATCTCCAGGAACGCCTCGGCCAGTTCGGGTGCGTCCACGAACGTCTTGGGGAACGTCGCCGGGTCCTGCGGCTCGGTGAAGGTGAGCGCGGCGAACCGCCGGCTGCGCAGCACCGCGATCGAGTGCTCGTGGCGGGAGAGGATCGCCTGGTGGAAGTCCGGTGCGACACGGCCGCCGGTGTCGGTGAACGCGGTGAGCTCCCGGCCCGTCGCCCTGGCGACCTGGAAGCAGGCCCGGTGGAACTCCTTGGCGACGGTCACCGCGTCACTCTAACGAGGGTGCCCGCGCACTCACACTGCGTTTCCACGCCGACCCGGTATCGTCGCACGCAGCGAGGGCACGGCTCCAGCGCGTTGCCCCATTGTGTCATGTTTCAAACATTTGTGTTGGCCATGTCACGCGTGATCCCGGGTTTGCCCTGGTAGCGGGGCTGACGGTGATCGCGGGATCTGCCGTCGGGTGGAGTCTCTGTTACTTTTCACAAACATGTCCGGAAAGCACTTGATCGAATCGCCGACCAAGGCCGATGGTGCCGCGCTCTGGCGCATCGCCCGCGATTCCCAGAAGCTCGACCTCAACTCGCCCTACGCTTATCTGTTGTGGTGTAACGATTTCGCCGACAGCTCCGTGGTGGCGAAGGTCGATGACGCGGCGGTCGGTTTCGTGATCGCCTACCGCAAGCCCGCCGCGCCCGACACGGCGCTGGTCTGGCAGGTGGCGGTCGACTCCTCCCAGCGAGGGAAAGGGCTGGCCGGAAGCCTGCTCGACGAGCTGTTCACCCGGCTCACCGGTGCGGGGGTGCGGTACCTGGAGACCACCATCACGGCCGACAACGAGGCGTCCATCCGGTTGTTCGGATCGTTCGCCAAACGGTGGAACGCCACGCTGGAAAGCGCGGAACTGTTCAGTGCGACGGATTTCCCGGATGACGGTGAAGGCGGTCACGCGCCCGAGGATCTCTACCGCATCGGGCCGCTGACGAGTCCTCAAGACGCGTAAATACCGGGGCGAGTAGGAGAAACAAAACGTTATGAACATCTTCGAAGAACTTGAATCTGAAGTACGCAGTTACTCCCGCGGCTGGCCGGTCGTGTTCGACAGGGCGGCAGGCAGCTACCTCCACAGCGAGGACGGCAAGCCGTACCTCGACTTCTTCGCCGGCGCGGGCGCGCTCAACTACGGGCACAACAACCCCGCGCTCAAGCAGGCCCTGATCGACTACATCTCCCGCGACGGCGTCACGCACTCGCTGGACATGTACACCGTCGCCAAGCGCGACTTCCTGGAGACGTTCAAGGAGAAGATCCTCGGGCCGAGGGATCTCGACTACAAGGTCGTCTTCCCCGGCCCCGGCGGCGCCAACGCGGTCGAGGCCGCGCTGAAGCTGGCCCGCAAGGTCACCGGCAAGGAATCGGTCATCAACTTCACCAACGCCTTCCACGGGATGACCCTGGGCGCGCTGTCGGTGACGGGCAACTCGATGAAGCGCGGCGCCGCGGGCATCCCGCTGGTCCACGCCACGCCGATGCCGTACGACAACTACTTCGACGGCGCCATGCCCGACTTCATGTACTTCGAGAAGCTTCTCGGCGACTCCGGCAGCGGGCTGAACGAGCCCGCCGCGGTGATCGTCGAGGGCATCCAGGGCGAGGGCGGCATCAACGCCGCGCGCCTCGAGTGGCTCAAGGCCCTCGACGACCTGTGCAAACGCCACGGCATCCTGCTGATCCTCGACGACGTCCAGATGGGCTGCGGCCGCACCGGCGCGTTCTTCAGCTTCGAGGACGCCGGGATCAAGCCGGACATCGTCTGCCTGTCGAAGTCCATCAGCGGCTACGGCATCCCGATGGCGCTGACGCTGATCAAGCCGGAGCTCGACGTCTGGGAGCCCGGCGAGCACAACGGCACGTTCCGCGGCATCAACCCCGCGTTCGTCACCGCCACCGAGGCGCTACGCGTCTACTGGAGCGACGACGAGCTGGAGAAGGCCACCAAGGCGAAGGGCGAGCGCATCGGCTCCGCCTTCAAGGGCCTCGTCGAGGCGTACCCCGAGGCCAACCTGCTGAACAAGGGTCGCGGCCTCGCGCGCGGGCTCGAGTTCGCCAATGGCGACCTCGCGGGCAACGTGTGCCGCGCCGCGTTCGAGCGCGGGCTGCTGATGGAGACCTCCGGGCCCGACGGCGAGGTCATGAAGCTGCTGCCGCCGCTGACCCTGTCCGACGACGAACTGACCCAGGGGCTCTCGATCATCGACGAGTCCATCGCCACAGTGTTGAAATAAGGAGATCGACTGTGCTCGTTCGCACCCTTGACGAGGTCACCGACACCGATTCCGACATCAAGACGGAGAACTGGCGCAGCAAGCGCATCATCCTGGCGAAGGAGGGTGTCGGTTTCTCGGTGCACGAGACCACGCTCTACGCGGGGACGATCAGCGACTTCTGGTACGCCAACCACATCGAGGCCGTCTTCATCACCTCCGGCGAGGGGGAGATCGAGGACAAGGCCACGGGCAAGGTCTACCCGCTGAAGCCGGGCACGCTCTACCTGCTCAACGACCACGACAAGCACCAGGTCCGGCCCAAGACCGAGATCAAGTGCGTCTGCGTGTTCAACCCGCCCGTCACCGGCCGCGAGGTGCACGACGAGAACGGCGTGTACCCGCTGGTGACCGAGGACTGAACCCCGCACGACGCGCTCTCGAGGAGGTGAGCACCTTGACGACGACGGAAACCCGGGTCGACGACACGTCGTACCCGACCCGGATCTCCGGCACACCCGAACACCTGCCTCGCGCTCACCCGACCGTGTGGGGCACCGAGGCCGACGGCCCGATCGACGCCGCGACCCTCGCCAGCCACGACGCCACCGGCTACTCGGTCGTCGACCAGCTCCTCTCGCCCGGTGAGGTGCAGACGTACTGGCAGGAGCTGGTGCGCCTGTCCTCGGACGAGCGATTGCGTACGGACGAACGGGTGATCACCGAGGCCAGGACCGGCGAGGTCCGGTCGGTCTTCGACGTCCACGAGCTGTCCGGTCTCGTCGCCGAGCTGGTGCGTGACCCCCGCGTGCTCGGCCGGGCCCGCCAGCTGCTGGGCTCCGAGGTCTATCTGCACCAGACCCGGGTGAACTACATGCCAGGGTTCAAGGGCACCGGTTTCTACTGGCACTCGGACTTCGAGACCTGGCACGCGGAGGACGGCATGCCGTCGCCCCGCGCGGTCAGCTGCTCGATCGCGCTGACGGACAACTACCCGTTCAACGGCGGGCTGATGATCATGCCCGGCTCGCAGCGGACGTTCGTGCAGTGCGCCGGTGAGACGCCCTCGGAGAACTACAAGAGCTCCCTGAAGGAACAACGTGCCGGGGTGCCCGCCGAGGGCGACATCGTCGCGATGGCGGCCGAATATGGCATCGACCAGTTCACCGGCCAGTCCGGATCGGCGCTCTGGTTCGACTCGAACATCCTGCACGGCTCGGGGAACAACATCACCCCGTACCCGCGATCGAATATTTTCCTGGTGTTCAACAGCGTCGAAAACCCCTTGGTTGAGCCGTTCGCGGCCGGTTCGCCCCGGCCGAGCTTCATCGCCGGGCGCGATTTCACGCCGTTGACCAGGTAGCCGTGGATGTGACCAGGTCGCGCTTCGCGAGCGGCGGGTCGGCTGTAGCCGATCCGCCGCAGCCTGTTACCTTGTCGCCACCGCAACGGCGTTGTGACGCCAGCGGTGGAGATGTTGCCGACGACAGTCCGGGTTCCTGCTCGGGGTGAGCCCCCCGCACAGTCGTTGGCAGCGCGATGTTTCCGGCGATCCGCCCTTCCGCGGTTCACCGGCGGGCATCACCGAGTAAGGCCCCGCACCATCAGATCGGGACTGATGATGCGGGGCTCTACTTGTCTCTGCCCCCGGTCTGTCCCGCCGCGGCTCCTCGTCGACTGTCCCTGAAGGCCACCATGAGGGCGTCTGAGTCCCTCATGGTGGCCTTCAGGGACCAACAGCCGCACGGGCCGGAAAGCGCGTGAGAAATACGGTAAGTTGGCTTTCCGGTTGGGGGAGATCGGAGGTGGGCGTCAGCGTGGCCGAAAACGGCTCGAGGGCGAGTATCCGGCTGCTCGGGCCCGTCCAGGTGCTCGACGAAAGCCGCCCCGTCCCGATCGGCGGCCCGGGGGTCCGTGGCCTGCTGGCCCTGCTGGCGCTCAACGTCAACAAGGTGGTCGCGCTCGACGAGATCATCGACGCGCTGTGGGGCCACGATCCACCCGTCACCGCCAGGACCATCGTCCATGGCAACGTCTCCCACCTGCGCCGCGTGCTGCGAACGCTGCCGGGACAGGACGAATCCGGCGCCCGCATCCTCACCGCGCCGCCCGGCTACCGGCTCGAGGCCGACCCGCTCGCCATCGACGTCAACCGGGCCCGCGCGATGCTCGAACGGGCCGCGGACCTGCCGCCCGACGCCGCGGCCGCGGTGCTCGGCGAGGCGCTCGCGCTGTGGCAGGGGCCCGCGCTCGCCGGGGTGCCGGGGTCCGTCCGCGCGCCGGAGCTCGACGATCTCCGCGTCGTCGTGCACGCCGCCCGGGTCGACGCCGACCTCGAACTCGGCCGTTACGACGAGCTGATCGTCGAGCTCAGCCCGCTGGTCAGGGTCGATCCGCTCGGTGAGCGCACGGCCGGTCAGCTCATGCGCGCGCTGTACCACGCCGGTCGCCGCAGCGACGCGCTCACGCTGTACCGCCTGGTCGCCAGGGCCGCGCGCGACGACGTCGGCGTCGAGCCGGGGTCCGAGCTGCGCTGGCTGCACGATCGGATGCTCAACGACGACCTGCCCGCGCGGGTCGCCGCGGAGCCCGCGTTCGGCGCGCGGTTCGACGCCGTCCCGGCCCAGCTGCCCGCCGCCGTCCCGGTCCTGTCCGGCCGCCAGGCCGACCTCGCCTGGCTCGACGAGCTGCTGCTGCGCACCGACAGCAGCGAAAACCCGGTCGCCGTCGTCACCGGCAGCGCCGGTATCGGCAAGAGCGCGCTGGTGATCCGCTGGGCGCACCACGTCGCGCGCCAGTTCCCGGACGGGATCCTCTTCGCGTCCCTGCGCGGGTTCGACACCCACCATCCGCCGCTGGAGTCCGCCGAGCTGCTCACCCAGTTCCTGCTCGGGCTGGGGGTGCCCACCTCCGAGGTCCCCGATCAGGTGAACGAGCGGGTCGCGCTGTACCGCTCGCTGATTGCCGGGCGCCGGATGCTGGTGCTGCTCGACGACGCCCGCACCGCCGACCAGGTCCGCCCGCTGCTGCCGCCCAGCCCGCGCTCGATGACCGTGGTGACCAGCCGCTCGCGGCTCGACGGGCTCGCGGTGTCGAACATGGCCAGGATCCGCACGCTCGGCACGCTCGCGCCCGAAGACGCCGTGCGGCTCATTGAGGAGTACGCCGGTCCGGCGCACTTCGACCTCAACCACGCGCTGGCCCGGCTCTGCGGCTACCTCCCGCTCGCGCTGAGGATCGCCGGCGCCCGGCTCGCCGCGAGTCCACAGTGGACAACGAGCGACCTGGTCGAGGAGCTGGGCAACGAGCGGACCAGGCTGGCCACCCTCGACGTCGAGGACGCCGACGGCGGCGACGCCGGTGTCAGCGCCGCTCTCGACGCCTCCTTCCGCGTGCTGCCCCCGGCCCTCGCCAAGACAGCGCTGGAGCTGTCCGTGGTGCCCTGTGCGTCCGGCGGGCCCTACCTGGCCGCCGCCGTCTGCGGGATCGACGTGCCGGAGGCGCGGCGGCGGATGCGGGTGCTCGCCGCGCACAGCCTGGCCATGGAGACCTCGAAGGACGTCTTCATCGCGCACGACCTCGTCGGGCTCTACCTGCGCCAGCGGTCCGAGCGCGAGCTCGGCGCCGAGGCGCGTGACGAGATACTGGCCAGGACGATCCGCTACTACCAAGCGGCCGCGGACCGCGCTCGCCGTCACCTTTTGCAGGTGGTGGACCCGATCGACTTCACGAGGACGCTCGCCGACGACGCAGTCCCGCCGTTCGACGGGTTCGACTCGGCGAAGGCCTGGTTCGCCGCCGAGTGGGCCAACCTGCTCGAAGTGCTGCAGGCCGCGCATCGCGCCGGGCTCTACGACGACGTCTGGCGGCTGGCCAGGATCGCGCACACCTACCGCGCGGTTTCCCCGCTGCTGGACGAGTGGACCCGGCTGGTCGACCTTGGCGTCACCGCCGCGGAAGCCAGCGGCGGCGTGCTCGGCCAGTATTGGATGCTCACCGCGCGGTGCACGATCGCGATGACGTTCCGCCTCCCGGACGGCTGTCTCGACGCCGCCGAACGCACGCTCACGCTGGCCACTGGGCTCGGCGACAAACGGCTGATGACCTTGGCGAACGTCCAGCTGGGCAGCGCGCTGGGCCAGCTCGGGCGGCACACCGAGGGGCTCGCCAAGCTGCGGCAGGCCGTCGAGGACACCGAGCTCATCGACGACCAGGTGCTGCGCGGGCACGCGCTGAACAACTGCGCCGAGGCGGAGAAGCGCCAGGGCCGGTATCCCGAGGCGATCGCGCACCAGCTGGCGTCGCTGGAGATCGACCGTGAGCTCGGTGAAGACAGTTACGTGGCGGTCTCGGTCGACAACCTCGCCGAGCTGCACCGGCGGATCGGCGAGCTCGAAACCGCCGAGCGGTACGCGCTCGAGGCGGTCGGCCTGTCCGTCAGCAGGCAGTTCCTTCTGCAGGAGGGCGTTTCGAGGCTTACGCTGGGCCGGGTGTTCCTCGCGAAGGGCGTCGTCGAGGCCGCGCGGGAGCAGCTCACGCTCGCACTCCGGATCTACGAGCAGGCTCATCCGCAGCTGGCCGGCGATGTCCGGGCCGAGCTCTTAGCGCTGGGATAGCGCAGGTTCGCGCACGCTTAGTGGATTCTTAGCGGCACGCACGGATTTCCCCGTAAATTCCCGCCTGCGTCGGTGGGGCCCTAGGGGAGCGGCATGCAGTGAAGCCGGCGTTGGAGTCGCCAGGAGCGGCTCGTGGCTGCCGGCCGGCGCCGACTGGGGTGCGCTTGCCGGCAGCCAGGCCCTGGCTCAGCCCAGGTTGGCCGTGCAGAGCGCGATGGTGCTCCCGCTGTTGTCCGCGACGCTCTTGCCGTCGACGAGGATCGAGCAGCTGATCGTGCCGGTGTTCCTCGAGTCCGCGGTCAGCGAGAGCACGTACGAACCACTGTTGTAGGACGCCTCGGCCCGCCACGCGTCGGTGCTCGCGGGGGCCGTCTCGGTCCGCTGGTCGCTGAAGCTGCCGTAGCGCACGGTGGCGCCGCCGGACGACGTGACCATGAACTCGACCTGGTGCTTGTCGCCGGGCAGGGCAGGCAGGTGCAGGGCGCCACCACCGAGCTTGTCGGCGATGAAAAAGGTGAACACCAGCCAGCCCGCGCAGACCAGGATGCCGATCATGGAAAGCACGATCCCGGTGATCGCCATTCCCTTGTTGTTCGCGAGACCCTTCCTGACTTTCTTCAGGCCGAGTAGTGAAAGCACGAGTCCGATAATTACCAGCGGTGACCCGACGATCCCGAGCAGTGGGAGGACGGCCACCACTAGGCCGACCAGGCCGACGATGAATCCGGCGGTGCCCAATCCGTTCTTCGGCTGTGGCGGCCGCGAGGACATAGCGGTCCGCCCGTGCCGTGCGGCGGGCGGGAGCGGAAAGTGCGGCTCGGTCGGCATGCAGGCCCTTTCAGCGGTGAGTTCGACGACGTTAACCCACTCCGAGCCGTGCGGACGAAATCGTTACCTACTGGAAAAAGTCATTGTCCCACCATTTCCGGCCCACATTCGCGAGTTATTGACGAAATCGCGTCGAAAAGTGGCGTTGGGGAAACAATTCGCCGAAAAACGGGCAACTGCGCACCGTGAGCGGACGTGTACGCCCGCACCGCGAACACGTTATACGTAGTGCCGATACCCTGTCACTGATCGAACAGGTTGACTTCCGGGGTGATCTCGAGCAATTCGTGCACCGGGCGGCCGCGCCTGCCGTCAATGGTCGTCGTGCGCACCACGCGTAGCCGGGCGGTGACCGGGCGGTCGAGGTTCTCCTTGATCTCGTCGAGCAGATCCGGCGCCACCGCGCCCTGGATCGTCCCGCCGCCCTCGCGCTCGAGGTAGAAGATCCGCCGCCGGGTGCGGACGCCGTCGAGCCTGCCGCTCACCGTTTCGTAGCCGACCGCTTCGCGCGACTCGCGCAGGCTGCTGTTGAGCACCTTGGCCTGCTCGGTGGTCATGCTGCGCGTGACCTCCTCGCCCGAGGTCGGGGTGAGCGCCATGCCGATGCCGGTGTGCTTGGTGACCGCGTTGACGATGTCGCTGACCGCGTTGCGGACGGTGTCGCGCTGCAACAGGATCGCGTCGAGCGCGCCGTCGTCGGAGCCGTTCGCGGGCAGGAAGTCGCACAGTTCCTTGACCGCTCGCTCGGAGAGCGTCTCCAGGCCGTCGTGGATCAGCGCGTCGTCGATGGCGGGCTCGGGGAAGCCGAAGAAGATCGCGTTGCCGGCCTGGCCGCGCTGGATGAGCGGGGCCTTGTCGCGGTCGGCGGGCTGGACGATGGTCACCTCGTTCGCCGGGTTGCGGATGATGTGCCCGATCTTGGCCGTGGCGTCCTGGAGCGCGCGGCTGATGTCGGAGAAGGTGTACGCGTCGATGTGCGTCTCGCCGATCACCGACACGTGCAGCAGCGGGGACCGAGAGGTCCGTTCGAACTTCGCGTACGCCGCCATCGCGGACGCGCGGGCGAGGTCGTCGAGCCAGGTGCCGCCGGGGATCTCGTCGGCGATGCGACGGAATTCGTTCCTCATCGCGTGCTCACCACACCATTTCCGGGAAGCCCTTGCCGCCTTCTGACCACACGCTCTCCCAGATGTCTTCGTCGCCGGGACGGCAGAGGAAGCCGTCCAGCATTCCCCCGACGGGTTGCACCTGATCGAGGTACATCGCGGGCTGGCCGACGATGACCCCGCGCAGCGTCAGCAGGCCGTACAACGCGTTGCGGCCGGTGTCGTCGAGACGTTTGAGCGAACCCCACTCGTCCGGCATGAGCACCACGTCGAGCCCCTGGGGGACATCGTGGGTGCGGGCCACGAACGCGCCGCCGATCCAGGCCCGCCCGGTCGGCATGATGCGCCGCGCCACGCCGAGATAGCTGTTCAGCGCGCTGAACAGGATCTCGCGATCGTTCTGGTGGGGTGCGTCGAAAACGAGCCGCTCGTAGACGTCGGCCAGGTCCGCCTGATGCCGCCCCGGCGGCATCAGGTTCTGTGCCGTCCAATGCGGGAGCGCCATCGGAGCCTCCTTCTTGCCTGGGGCTCCCGATCAAGGAAACGTCGGTGAAAACGCTGTCGGCTCCCGCTCACAGTCCGTAGCCGAACTTACCAGGTGGGTGTCAGCCCCCGCGGCCCGGCCGGTGCTCGGAGGCGGGCAGGTCCTCGGGCCGTGGCCACGCGGGCTCGCCCTCGGCGCCGGTCTGCTCGTTCCGCCATTCGGGTTCACCCGGAGGCCGGGGCAGCACGCCCTCGCGGTGACCGGTCACCGCCGGCTCGTAGGGCTCGTCCTCGTAACCGTCGCCCTGCTCGTAGTCGTCGACTCGCGCCGCCGGGATGAGCTGCGTCTTCTCGGCCTGGCTCTCTGCGGTGGGGCCGGGGTCTTCGGCGAACCTGGGCGGCGGCTCGTCGTCCATCCTTTCGGGTAAGTCTTCGGCCGGCTGCCGTCCTTCCCGGCGCAGGAGCGTGAGCACGGCCCAGGTGAGCACGGCGCCGAGCAGGAAAGCGACGAGCAACCAAAGCCAGATCTGCCCGAAGAGCCAAAGCATCGCCATCACCCCTGTTCGACGGTGATCTCGACGCGGCGGTCTTCGCCTGCCGAGGTCGGTTTCGAGTCGCCGAATCCCTTCGTCACGACCTGTTTCGCGGGTACACCGCCCGCTTCGAGCAGCCGAGCCACCGCGCGGGCGCGATCCTGCGACAGTTTCAGCGCGGCCTTCTCGCCGCCGGGTCCCCGCGCCACGTGCCCGCTGATCCGGAACCGGACGCCGTCGGGCGCGTCCGCGAAGACCCGCGCGAGCTCGCGGGCCGTGCTTTCACCCTCCGGGGTGAGCTTCGCGCTGTCGGGCTGGAAGGTGATCGGCGCGGCGGCCACCACCCGGTCGACCTCGGCCTGCAGCCCGGCCCGGTCGGTCGGGCGGGTGCTCGTGGTGGCGGGTGGCTCACTCGGCGCCGAAGTCGCCGGGGTCGATTCGGTGGTCGACGGCGCTGCGTCGGCCGTGGTGGCGGGCCCGCCGGTGGTGGGCGCGGCCGCCGCGATGTCCCCCGAGGTCTCCGCGACGCGCACGCCTTGGACGTCCTGGACGATCTGCAGCGCGCGCTGGGCCTGATTGGCCGGGAAACCACGGAGCGTGGCGTCACGGCCGTCGAAGGTCACCTGTCCGGATGACAGCCCGGCGGCGGCAAGGGCCGCCTGCGAGCGCGAGGTGAGATCTTGCTCGATCCCGCCCGACCGCGACCAGGTCACGATCCCCGCCAGCAGGGCCGTGACCAGCAGCGCGATCGGAACCAGCCGGCTCCACAGGCGTATACCGGACATAGAGGGACTGTAAGCCGGTCAACGGCAGGATGCGACTCCGCCGAACGAGCCCTCACCCGCAACTCGTCGACGAGTCGTGGTCTCTTGCTCGCGAGACACCACGACTCGTCGACGAGTTGCGGGGTACGGGTTGCGGGCTTTTCAGCGGAGCCCGCCGTGGGGCTGCTGGACTCCTTCGAGGCGGCTGCCCGCCGTCCAGTTCGCGGGGGCGGAGCTCGCGATGTCGGTCATCATCGCGTCGGCCGGGCGGTCGGGCACGACCGTCGGCTCGATCCCGGTGGCCACCTCTGCCGGGACGATCGGGAGGAACGGGGCCAGTTCCGGGCGCTTCGGGGAGAGCCCGTCGCCCATCGACTCGCCCTTGAGCTGGCGGCGGATCCAGGGCAGCAGGTGCACCTTCGTCCACTCCAGATCGGAGCGGCGCGAGGTGATCCAGGTGCTCGGCTCTTCGCTCTCGGGCCACGGCTCGCGCCAGTCGCCGTCCACCGGCACGCCCAGCACCTCCGCGGTGCGCAGCGCGATCCGCCGGTGGGCTTCGGGGGTGAAGTGCAGCCGGTCGCCGCTCCAGGCCCGCCGGTCGTGCAGCGGGTCCATCGCCCAGAGGTCGACCATCCGCGCGCCGTGGCGGTCCGCGATCGCCCAGAGGTGCGCGTTGTAGATGCCCACCTTGCCGCGCAGCACGTGCATCACCGAGAGCTGTTTGGTGTCCGGGCCGTTGAAAATGAGGACCGGGATGCCGGCCGCCCGCAGGGCGGCCACGCCCGCTTCGAACCGCGCCGCGACGGCGTCGACGTCCGCTCCGGGCACGATGATGTCGTTCCCCCCGGCACACAGCGTGACCAGGTCGGGTTTGAGTTCCAGCGCGATCGGCAGCTGCTCGTCGATGATCTCGTCGAGCATTTTGCCCCGCAGGGACAGGTTGGCGTACTTGAACTCCGATCGCCCCCCGGCCAGCAACCCGGCCAGCCTGTCCGCCCAGCCGCGGAAGGTCCCGTCCGGCAACCCGTCGTTCAGTCCTTCGGTGAAGCTGTCACCGATCGCCACATAGCTGTCGAATCCGTACACGCTGGCTCCCCTCTCCTGATTCGCGCCCCGGGTGAGTACTTGTACACCCCAACTAACACCCGGGCACGCCCCCGCAATCCCATCCGGCCACACCTGGGGTTCAACCGGACTTCACACTGGTTCAACTCGACGTCACAGTCTCTTATCTTGTCGGCTGCCTGCGCATCCTCATTACCGGGAGTTCACGAAGGTGTTCGCGGAATTCGCCCGAGCAGGCGTAAATCGGGCGGCCGGTGTGGCGAACGTCTCCCCGGCGGGGTGGTTAGGGCGCCCTATCCGGCAGGCTGTCAGGGTGACCGACGAACCAGTGCCCGCCCGTGAGTCGCTCGCGCAAATCCTCGGCGGCCGCCAGGGCGCCATCGACGCGAGTATCCCGCCCGCCGCCTTCGTGGTCGGCTGGCTCGTCGCGGACCACTCGATCGGGTGGGGTGCGGGTGTCGCGATCGTGGTCGCCGCCGCGCTCGGCGTGTTCCGCGTGACACGCGGGGGCAAGGCGCGAGCGGTGCTGGTGAGCCTCGCCGCCGTCATCGCGGCCGCGCTGATCGCCCTGCACACCGGCCGCGCCGAGGATTTCTTCCTGATCCAGCTGCTGTCCAATGTGGCCAGCGCGCTGCTGTGGGCGGCGAGCATCGTCGCCCGGTGGCCGCTGCTGGGCGTCGTGGTCGGGGTGGTGCTCGGGCAGAAGACCCGCTGGCGCCGCGACCGCGAGCTGCTGCGGGCCTACTCGCGGGCCAGCTGGGTCTGGGTCGGCCAGTACGCGCTGCGGGTGCTCGTCTACGGCGCGCTGTGGTGGAGCGGGCAGGTGCTCGCTCTCGGCGTGGCGCGGACCCTGCTTTCGTGGCCGCTGGTCGCGCTCACGGTCGCGGCGAGCGGCTGGGTGCTCTACCGCACCCTGCCTTCGGACCACCCGGGATTGCGGCTGACCAAGGAATCCGCTCCCGAAGACGGACCCAGGAAATAAGGCGGCCCCCGGCGAGGGGGGAGGGTCCGGGGGCCGTCGCCTACCGTACCCGGCGGTGGCGATTCAGTCGACGTTTTGGTCTCTTCCGTTCCATCTTTTGATTCTCACGACCGACGCGGCCGGACGGCCGCCGCGCCGAAGGCGTCCACGGAGGCCAGCCAGGCCGCCCCGAGTACACCGTCCGAACTGGTCAGCACGTCGAACCCGGGCAGCCCCGCCCGCACCAGCGCGCCCACCGGGCTCTCCTCCGACAAAACGCTGCCGACGAGCACCAGAGGTGTCGACTCGCCGGGTTCACGCGCCGCCATCGCCATGCTCACCAGCCGTTCGGCGGCTCGTGCGGTGATTTCGCGCGCT
>NZ_JAYMZS010000178.1:0-13557 GCF_035828755.1 Amycolatopsis sp. H20-H5
GCCGCTAACCGGTCCCCCGGTCCCCGTCCCGAGTCGCGTGCCCCTGAAGGCCACCATCACGGCGTTAGACGCCGTGATGGTGGCCTTCAGGGGCACGCTTTGCTGTGTGGCACGCCCCGCTCCTCGAAAAACGGGAGCAAAGGTCCCTTGCTCCCGCGCCGCTAGGGTCGGGGGTATGGATACGGGCGGCGAGTGGGTCAGTGAACTGGGTGCGGACGGCGTCGAGCAGGTTCGCGGGATCCTGCGGGCCGCCAAGGAGGCCGACGGCCGTCCCGAGGGCACCGAACCCGCCGACGGCGGCGAGCACTTCGTCCTGCTGTTCGAGGGAGACGCCGTCGCGTACGCGCACCTCGACACCGCCGGGGACTCGTTCGGCCGCAAGGTCGCCGAGCTGATCGTGCATCCCGCGCACCGCCGCCGCGGCTTCGGCACCAGGGTCGCGCGGGCGATCGTCCAGCGCGCCGGTGTCGAGCCGGACAAACTCCGCGTCTGGGCCCACGGCGATCACCCCGCCGCCGCGCGCGTCGCCGAGCACCTGGGGCTCACCCGCGATCGCGAGCTGCTCATCCTCCACGTCGACGTCCCGGGCGAGGACTGGCCAGAGCCGACCCTGCGCGACGGCGTCCGGCTGCGCACCTTCGTGCCGGGCCGGGACGAGAACGCCGTCATCCGCGTCAACGCCCGCGCCTTCGACTGGCACCCCGAGCAGGGCGCGCTCACCGCCGACGACCTCCGCGCGGACGAAGCGCAGCCCTGGTTCGACCCCGCGGGCTTCTTTCTGGCCGAGAACGCTCAGGGCTCAGATAACTCAGCGGGAGACGTCGTCGGCTTCCACTGGACGAAGGTCCACGCGCCCGTTCCGGGCCGATTCGGCGGCAAACCGATCGGTGAGGTCTACGTCGTCGGCGTCGATCCGGGCGCGCAGGGCGGCGGGCTCGGAAAGGCGCTCACCCTCGCCGGTCTCCGCTACCTTCGCGACCTCGGTCTCGAGCAGGTGATCCTGTACGTCGAGGGTGACAACGCGCCCGCGCTCGCGGTGTATTCGAAGCTGGGCTTCACGCGGGCCGAGGTCGACGTCCAATACGGCCGGTAGCTCGGGTTACACACCCTGCAAGCACCCTGTCACTGAGGGCAAACCCGCAGGTCACGAGCAGGACACGGCATCCTCTCGGACGAGTAGCACTGCTCACATCCTGGGCCTTGTTCACTTTCCGTTCATCAAGAGCAGGGCGTCCGTCCACTGTGGCTGCCTAGTGTCCGATTCCGGCGCGGCGAGCAGCCCGCCGAAACCGGACGAACTCTCCCAGTGGAGGAAATGCAGTGAAGATCATGCGGCCCGTGGGCGCGGTAGGCATCGTTGCGAGCGCCGCCCTCGTGCTCGCCGCCTGTGGTTCCGACCCCGCGGCGAGCCCCAGTGGTTCCAACTCCGCGGCCGTGCCCGCGGCCAGCGGAAGCGCACAGGTCGACTGCGGTGGCAAGAGCCCGCTGTCCGCCGAAGGCTCGTCCGCGCAGAAGAACGCGATCGACATCTTCACGCTGCAGTACGGCAAGAGCTGCTCCGGCCAGAAGGTGAACTACAACCCGAGTGGATCCGGCGCCGGCGTCAAGCAGTTCAACGCCAACCAGATCGACTTCGGCGGCTCGGACTCGCCGGTCACCGGTGCCGACGCCGAGGCCGCGGCCAAGCGCTGCGCGAGCCCGGCGTGGAACATCCCGATGGTCGTCGGCCCCGTCGCCGTCGCCTACAAGCTCACCGGCGTCGACAAGCTGACGCTGACCGCCGCGGTCACCGCGAAGATCTTCAACGGTGGCATCAAGAACTGGAACGACCCGGCCATCAAGGCGGTCAAGGGCAACGAGAGCCTGACCCTGCCGGACAAGCCGATCCAGGTCGTCTCCCGCTCGGACGAGTCGGGCACCACCGACAACTTCCAGAAGTACCTCACCGCGGCCGCCAAGGGCGTCTGGACCCAGGGCGCGGGCAAGAAGTTCGCCGGCGGTGTCGGTAACGGCGCCCAGGGCTCGAACGGTGTCGCCAACGCGGTCAAGTCCGCCGACGGCGCGGTCACCTACGTCGAGGGCGCGTTCGCGAAGGACGGCCTCACCGCCGCCCAGATCGACAGCGGCTCCGGCGGCGTCGCGCTCAGCGCGGAGAACGTGGCGAAGTCCCTCGACTCCGCCAAGTTCCTCAAGGACGGCACCAACGACCTCGCGCTCGACCTGAACGCGATCTACGCGAGCAACACCCCGGGTGCGTACCCGCTGCTGCTCACGACCTACGAGATCGTCTGCTCGAAGTACGCGGACCCGAACACCTCGAAGGCCGTCAAGGCGTTCCTGAACGTCGCGGCCACCGACGGGCAGAAGCCGCTCGCCGACAAGGGCTACGTCCCGATCCCGTCCAGCCTGCAGGAGAAGGTCCTGGCCGCGGTCAAGGCCATCACCTGAGTTTGTTGCCAGTGCTCGCCCTAACGAGTAAAGACAGGCTGGACAGAACTAGCCGATGAGCGAGTCAACCTCGTCACGAACGCCCACCGGTGACCCCGGTGGGCGTTCGTCGTCCGCCAAGACATCCCCGGAGGACCCGATTTCGGAGCAACCAGCCGCGCCGGCTCCCGAAAAGCCGCTCGCGAGCGACAACCCGAAGAAGGTGCGGCCCGGTGACCGCATCTTCCAGAACCTGACCACCGGGGCCGGTGTCTTCGTCGTCGCCCTGATCGCTCTCATCGGGATCTTCCTGCTGGTGCAGGCGATCCCGGCGCTGCAGGCCGACAAGGTCAACTTCCTGTTCTCCCGGGAATGGTCGACCAACGACCCGAACAACATGGCGTTCGGCATCCTGGACCTCGCCGAGGTCACCGTCGCGACTTCGCTGGTCGCGCTGGTGATCGCGATGCCGGTGTCGCTCGGGATCGCCCTGTTCCTCACCCACTACGCCCCGAAGCGGCTGGCGAGGCCGTTCGCCTACGTCATCGACCTGCTCGCCGCCGTGCCGTCGATCATCTTCGGCCTCTGGGGCATCCTCGTGTTCGCCCCGGCGATCGAGCCGTTCTCGAACTGGATCAACGACACCTTCGCGTGGATCCCCTTCTTCGCGCCCGGCAACGTGGCGCCAAGTGTGCGCGGCACGATCTTCACCGCGGGCGTGGTGCTCGCCGTGATGATCCTGCCGATCATCACCTCGCTCACCCGCGAGGTCTTCGAGCGCACGCCGACCCCGCACATCGAAGGCGCGCTGGCGCTCGGCGCGACGCGCTGGGAGGTCATCCGCACCACGGTCCTGCCGTTCGGCAAGGCCGGTTATGTCGGTGCGTCGATGCTCGGCCTCGGCCGTGCGCTCGGCGAGACGATCGCGCTGGCGGTCATCCTGCTGATCCCGGTGGGGCGGCCGTTCGACTGGAGCATCTTCGACGGTGGCGCCACGTTCGCCTCGAAGATCGCGGCGAACTACAGCGAGTTCAACAACGCGACCTCGGCGGGCGCGTACATCGCGGCCGGCCTGGTGCTGTTCATCCTGACCTTCCTGGTCAACTTCGCGGCTCGTGCCGTTATCGGCAAGAAGGGGGAATGAGCATGTCCACCACGCTCGAAAGCCCCGCGACCACACCGGCGTTCCAGCAGGTCAGCCTGGCCAGGAAGAGCAAGAACGGCGTCGCGACGGTACTGGTCTGGCTCTCGTTCCTGATCGCCGTCGTGCCACTGGTCTGGGTGCTCTACACCGTGGTCGCGAACGGCATCAAGCGCATCCCGTACTCGAACTGGTGGGCGCAGGACTTCGGCAACGTCCTGCCCGACGAGGTCGGCGGCGGCGTGCTGCACGCGATCATCGGTTCCCTGCTGCAGGGCCTGGTGTGCGCGATCATCGCGGTCCCGATCGGCATGCTGGTCGCGATCTACCTGGTCGAGTACGGCCGGGGCGTCCTGGCGAAGATCACCACCTTCATGGTGGACATCCTCTCCGGTGTTCCGTCCATTGTGGCCGCGCTGTTCATCTACGCGCTGTGGATCACCACGCTCGGCCTGCCGCGCAGTGGGTTCGCGGTGTCACTTTCCTTGGTACTGCTGATGATCCCGGTGGTCGTGCGGTCCTCGGAGGAGATGCTGCGGATCGTCCCTGACGACCTGCGCGAGGCCTCCTACGCGCTGGGCGTGCCCAAGTGGAAGACGATCATGAAGATCGTGCTCCCGACGGCGTTGTCCGGCATCATCGGCGGCATCATGATGGCGCTCGCCAGGGTGATGGGCGAGACGGCGCCGCTGCTGGTCCTGGTCGGCTATTCGGCCTACACGAACTGGGACATCTTCAACGGCGAACAAGCGGCACTGCCGCTGGTCATCAACAACGAACGCGTCAGCAATCCCTTCAACGAGGGTACCGTCGGTTTCGACCGGATCTGGGGCGCCGCACTGACCCTGGTGCTGATCATCGCGTTGATCAACCTGCTCGCCACCGTCTTTTCCCGCCTCGTCGCCCCGAAGAAGAAGTGAGTCATGGCTAAGCGAATCGACGTCAAAGACGTGGACATCTACTACGGCAAGTTCCACGCCGTGGACGGAGTCACGCTCTCGGTGCCGCCGCGTAACGTCACCGCGTTCATCGGCCCCTCCGGGTGTGGCAAGTCGACCGTGCTCCGCACCCTGAACCGGATGCACGAGGTCATCCCCGGTGCGCGCGTCGAGGGCGAGGTGCTGCTCGACGGCGAGGACATCTACGGGTCCACAGTGGACCCGGTGCAGGTGCGCCGGACGATCGGCATGGTCTTCCAGCGCCCCAACCCGTTCCCGACGATGTCCATCCGGGACAACGTGGTGGCCGGGCTGAAACTGGGCGGTACCAAGAACAAGAAGTCGCTCGACGAGATCGGCGAGCGCGCGCTGCGCGGCGCCAACCTCTGGAACGAGGTCAAGGACCGGCTGAACAAGCCGGGCGGTGGCCTTTCCGGTGGGCAGCAGCAACGTCTGTGCATCGCGCGGGCCATCGCGGTGCAACCGGACGTGCTGCTGATGGACGAACCGTGTTCCGCGCTGGACCCGATCTCCACGCTGGCGATCGAGGACCTGATCGGTGAGCTCAAGAAGGAGTTCACCATCGTCATCGTCACGCACAACATGCAGCAGGCGGCCCGCGTTTCCGACCAGACCGCGTTCTTCAACCTGGCGGGCGTCGGGCAGCCGGGCCGGCTGGTCGAGCTGAACGACACGGAGAAGATCTTCTCCAACCCCAACGAAAAGGCCACCGAGGACTACATCTCGGGCCGGTTCGGCTGAGTCCTAGCAACCCGTAAAGCCCCTGAAGGCCACCATCACGGCGTTAGACGCCGTGATGGTGGCCTTCAGGGGCTTTTTTGCTGTGGTGTCAGACGTCTTCGTCGGCGCCGTAGCCGGGCATCTTGCCCGTCACGACGAAGACCATGCGGCGGGCCACGGAGACCGCGTGGTCGGCGAAGCGCTCGTAGAAGCGGCCCAGCAGGGTCACGTCCACCGCGGCGGCCACGCCGTGCGGCCAGTCCTTGTCCATGATCACCGTGAACAGGTGCTTGTGGATGTCGTCGACCTCGTCGTCCTCGGCCTCCAGTGTCCTGGCGGCCTGGACGTCCTTGGTCTTGATCACCTGCTCGGCCTGGCGGGCGAGCCGGACCGCGACCTTGCCCATCTCGGCGAAGTCCGGGCGGACGCTCTCGGGCAGGACCGGCTCGGGGTGGCGGCGGCGGGCGGCCTTCGCGACGTGGAGGGCGAGGTCGCCCATCCGCTCCAGGCTTTCCGCCGCGTGGATCGCCGCGAGCACCGTCCGGAGGTCGGTCGCCACCGGCGCCTGCAGCGCCAGGAGGGCGTACGCCTGCTCCTCACACTCGGCGCGCGCGTCGTCCACCTTCTGGTCGTCGCTGATCACCTGCTCGGCGAGGCCGAGATCGACCTCCAGCAGTGCCTTGGTCGCCCGCTCCATGGCCTCGGCCACCTGGAGTGACATGGCGGCCAGGTTGCCGGCGAGCTGTTCGAGTTCGACATGGTAAGCCTCACGCATGGGCTAACCCTACGGGCAACGTTTCGCGATTACCGCATCGCTGGGTGAACCCGACGTGAACCCGGCCTAACGAATGCCGTCCTGGCTGATCGCCGTCAGCCCGAACTGCTTGTCCGCTTGGTGGAGGTCTTCGCCGACCCGCTCTTGGACGTCGGCTTCGACGCGCTCGTCGGCTCCGGTGCGTCGCTGCTCGGCGGGGCGGCCGCCGGCGCGTTCGGATCGGGCAGCGGGGTGTTCTCGATCAGCGCGGTGAACACGGCTTTCGCCTTGCTGGGCACCAGTACCTCGTTGCCGCGGGAGTTGGCCGTCCCGACCGTCGGCACCGTCATGAAATTGATCTTCGACGGATCGACCCCGCGCATCGACTGCGCCAGCGTCAGCAACTGGTCGATGCCGAGGTTCTCGCCGAAGGTGGCCTTCGCGAAGGCCGTCACGAACCCGCTCACCTTGCCGGTGTCGAGCATGACGTCCTTCGACATCACCGTTTTCAGCAGCGCGCCGATGAACGCCTGCTGCCGCTTGATCCGGCCGTAGTCGGAGGTCGGGTCGCCCTTGACGTGGCGCGCCCTGACGAAGTTCAGCGCCTGGTCGCCGGAGATCTTGATGTCCCCGGCTTCCGGGACGACCGTGCCCAGCACGCCGTCGATGATCGGGATGTCGGTGTGCACGGTGACGCCCTGCACGGCGTCGACCATCTCCTTGAACCCGTTGAAGTCGATGCCGACGAAGTGGTTCATCCGCAGCCCGGTGATCTGCTGGATCACCTTCGTGACGCACTGCGGGCCACCGACCGCGTACGCGGTGTTGAGCTTCGCGATCTTCTGCGCCGGTGAGACCTGGTCCGTGTACTTCGACGTGGCCGGGTCCCAGCGCTGGCAGTCCGGCCGGTTGACCTCGAGGTCTCGGGGGAACGACACCATCACCACGCGCGACCGGTCCTTCGGGATGTGCGCGATCATGATGGTGTCCGACCGGGCACCGGGGGTGGTGTCGGCGGTGCCGACGCCCTCTTCGGCGGACGCGCCGTCACGGGTGTCCGAGCCGACCATGAGGAAGTTCTCGGTGCCGTTCTGGGCCGCCGCGTTCTGGATGTCGCCTGAGTTCTGGTCGAGCGCGGCGGCCTCGGTGAACTTCGCGTCGAACCAGGTCTTCGCGCCCCAGACGGTGCCCGTCGACAGGAACACCAGCGCGGCGGCGACGACCGCGGCGATCCGGCCGAACTTGGCGGACCGCTGGCCGCGGCGCTGTTTCTTCTCCTGCAACCGGGTCTGGGGAGCAGCTTCGGGCTCGGCCTGCGCCGCGGCCTCCGCCTCGGTGTTCGTGACGGCACGCTGCAGCGCGGTGCGGGTCTGCTCCAGCAGCGCCGCCGGGCGCGAGGCCAGCCGCTCACGGCGTTCGCGCCGTTTGGCCTCTTCGGCGTTCATCTCGTCGTGCGCGGCGGAGAACCGGGCGAGTGTGTGGTCGATTTTGCGACGGGACATCGTCGCCTCGTCGATCGCCTCCATCTCGTCGGTCATCTCGGCGCGCGACGGGGCGGGCGCCGAGACCGGACGCGAGGGGACCGGTGGTGCGCCAGTCGCGGGCGGGGCCGCGGCGGCGCCGGTCTGCTGCGGGGGACGCCGGGGGCGGCGCGGCGGCTGGGGCGGGGCGGGCTGTACCTGCGCGCCCGGATTCTTCACGGGCGGGCGACGCTGGGTGGGTGCTTCCGGGCTGGGCGCGGCGGCGGTGGTCCGGCGGGGCTGGCGCGGCCTTGGCGGCCGCGGCTGCCGGAGTCCTGGCGGCTGCTCGGCGGCCGGGGGCGCGGTGGGGGGCAACGGTTCGGCGCGGGTGGGGCGGGGCTGCTGCCGCTGGCCGGCCGCGGGTGGGGCGACGCGGGCCGCGGGCGGCTGTCTCCGCTGCTCGGCGCCCTCGGGCTGGGTACCCGGCCGGGGACGGCGCGGCCGGGTGGCAGGGGGTGCCGTCGCGGGGGCTGGCAGTGCGGAGTCCGGGTCGAAGACGGGGCGTTCGCCGGTGTGCCGGGCGACCACGTCGGACACGCTGATGCCGCCGTAGGTGTCCATCGATCGGCGTCGAGCGCGGCGACCGGTCCCCGGGGGCTGGTGCTCGTCGGGCACTCGGTCTCCTCTCGATGCTCTCGGACTGCTTCGCGGGCCGGCGGGCTTTCGGGCCCATGACCTCCCACAGAGACAGATCGTCACCCGGGTGGTTTTCGTTATCGTACGGATACCCGCCGTTCGTGACGACACCCTCCCGGAATTTTTTTCACCCAGCGTGGATTGCCAACAGATTACGTTCACGAACAGGTGAACGCCGCTGGGGTAAATCTCGGGGAATGCCCGGCTTGGTGTTACTCAGAGTGCGTAATTACGCGGTGTGATTCTTGATCGCGATAGGCCACTTTGTTGCGTCCGGCCCGCTTCGCGACGTAAAGGAGATTATCCGCGCACCGCAACTGCCGTTCGGGCTCGGCGGGCCGCGCGGACTCGGTGCCCGCTTCGTGCGCGAGCCCGACACTGATCGTCACACTGAGCCCGGGGCAGAACCGTGACCAGGGATGACGGGCGATGCGATCGCGGGCGGAGTCGGCGATGAGCACCGCCCGCGCGGCGTCGACATCGGGAAGCACGAGGACGAACTCCTCGCCGCCGTACCGGGCGCAGAAACCCTCTGGCGGCAGGCCTTCCTGGAGCAGCACGGCGACTTCGCGCAGGACCCGGTCGCCGACGAGGTGACCGTACGTGTCATTCACCCTTTTGAACAGATCGAGATCGACCAGGGCGATCCCCAGCCCGGGTCTGGCGCCCTGCTGGGTCACCAGGCCGTGCAGGCGCTGGTCCAGATAGCGGCGGTTGTAGCTCGACGTCAAGGTGTCGCGCAGGTTGCCGGCGCGGGCGATGTCCAGCGCCGACTGCAGGTGCTGGTACGCCCGGCGCCAGTCGCCCTGGGTCGCCAGCAGCCCGGCGATGGACTCGTGGAGGCTCAGCAGGTCGGGCGGCGCTCCCGCGCTCGCCCGGGACGCGGGTTCCTCCTCGGACACCACGGTCACCTCCGCCACCCCTAGGTTGTCGTCGTACAGGAGGCGACTCTTGAGGCGTACGGACAAGCTGGGCCGAAGATCGCTCAAGTGGACGACGGCAGCCCGCCAGTGTCACTCAGCGAAGTCTCCCGCCGCAGGCCCGAAAACGGACTCAGCTCGCTGAGCAGCGGGAACTGGTCTCGGGCCCAGTAACTCACATCAGCAGACTTGTCGTGTACCAACCGTGTGTAGTCGGGCCAGTCGAGCCAGCGGGTTTCGCCGACCTCTTCGGGGTTGGGCGCGGGCTCGTCGTCGATCCACGCCACGAAGACCGGGCAGAACTCGTTCTCGACCACGCCCTGGAATTCGGGCGTGCGGTAGCGGTACGCGGGAAGGACGCAGCGGAGGTCCTCCAGCTGGTGCACGCCGAGCTCGTACGCGGCGCGACGGCGGACGGCGTCCTCCAGCGACTCGCCAGGCGCCGGGTGGCCGCACACGCTGTTCGTCCACACGCCGGGCCACACCTTCTTCGCCGACGCGCGCCTGCTGAGCAGGAACGCCTGATCGCTGCGGCGCAGCAGGTAACAGGAAAACGCCAGGTGCAACCTGGTATCCCGGTGATGGCTGGCCAGCTTGGGGCCGGTCTCGCCGGTCGGCACACCCTCCTCGGTGACGAAGACGATGTGTTCGAGGTCACTAGCTGTCAGGTTTTCCACCGTTTCACTGAACTCCATCGACACAATGAACTACAGGCGGGTGCCCTCGGCTACCGACAACGGGGTGTCACCGGAGTGATTGCCGGGTGGTCGTCAGGTCGCTCCCTGTGACGGGTGGGGTGTACCCCACCGGCGAAGCTCCGGTGTGCAGGCTGGGGCCGGACCCTCGCGCCGGACAGGCTTTCCGCATGACTTCCACAGCGAAGAAATCGCTCGCCCGCGGCGTCACGGCCGCCGTCTGCGCCGGGCTCATGCTGGCCGCCGCGGCCGTCCCGGCGCTCGCTGCCGCAAGGCCGCCGACCGGCCGCGGGGAACTGATCGACGCGACACCGGTCCAGGCGCTCGACGCCGAACAGCTGAAGCTGCTCCTGCGGGGCACGGCGTTCGGCGCCGAGCCGGTCCGCTTCGGCGTCGACGCCTACCGGGTCACCTACCGCACTGTCGACGTCCACGGCCGCGCCACCACGGCCAGCGGGCTGATCGTGTTGCCGCGTAACGGGAATTCGCCGCTGCGGCTGGTTTCCTACGCGCACGGGACACGCAGCGGGCGGGCGGGCGTCGCGTCCGTCGATCCGTCCAATATGGACAGAGGGGCGGCGCTGCTGATCGCCTCGGCGGGGTACGCCGCCGTCGCGCCCGACTACCTCGGGCTCGGCTCGGGGCCGGGCTTCCACCCGTATTTCGACAGCGCGACGGAGGCCACCGCCTCGGTCGATTTGCTGCGCGCGGCAAGGAAAGTAGCCGCCCGGCAGCAGCGGACGCTGGATCCACGAGTACTGGTGACAGGGTTCTCGCAGGGCGGGCAGGCGGCGATGGCGCTGGGCCGCGCGCTGCAGTCCGGCACGGACCGGTGGCTGCGCCTCGGCGCGCTCGCCCCGATCAGCGGGCCGTACGACGCCGAGCACGCGGAGATCCCCGGCGCGCTCGTCACCGGGGAGGTCGCTCCTGACGTCGCGGCGTTCTACCTGGCCTACTGGACGGTCTCGGGAAACCGGCTGCACCACCTGTACGACGAGCCGTCGGAGGTGTTCCGCGCGCCCTACGACAAGACCGTGGAGGCGCTGTTCGACGGCTCGCACAGCGAGGAGCAGATCTTCCCCGCCCTGCCGGGCACGCCGCAGGAGCTGTTCACGGATTCCTACCGGGAGCGGCTCCTGCACCCGTCCGGCGCCGTGCTCGAGGCGTTGCGCGCGAGTGACGACACGTGCTCGAACTGGCGGCCCGCGGTGCCGGTGCACCTGTTCGCCGCGAGCGGCGACACCCAGGTGAACCTTGCGAACACCGTGAACTGCCAACGGGATCTGCGCGAGCACGGCGTACGGGCGCAGGTCACCGACCTCGGCCGGATCGAGCATTTCGACACCCTGTTCACGGGCCTGCCCCGCGTTCTCGACTGGTTCTCGCGCCGGTCCTAGTGGGCCCAGCTGAAGGTCGCCCTTGTTAGGTTGAACGTGCCAAAGGCGACCTTCAGCAGGGTGAACGCAGTCAAGGCGACCTTCAGCCGCGCCGGTCCTAGTGGGCCGTGAGGTGCTCGTAGAGGAGGGTCGTGAGGGCCTCGGGGGCCTCCTCCGGGACCCAGTGCGAGACGTCTTCGAGCATCTCGAAGCGGTAGGGGCCGGTGCACCAGGCGGCGGTGTCGAGCGCGGCGACCGAGCCGAAGGCGACGTCCTCGGTGCTCCAGACGTACAGCGTCGGCGTCTCGATTTTGCCGATCTTCCCGCCGGGACGGCCGGCGCGGTACCAGTTCAGCGCCGCGGTCAGCGCGCCTTCCTCGGAGAGCCGCTGGACGTACTCGTCGATCCGGCCCGGCGAGATGCGCCGGTCGAACATCTGGCGCAGGCCCTCGCCGTGGTTGTCCAGCATCCGCCGTTCGGTGACCCTGGTCTGGCGCCACTCGGTCAGGTACCCCGACCGGAGGTGCTGGTCCTCGTCGGTCTTCATCGCGTGCGCGAGCGCGGCCGGATGCGGCGTCGACACCACGGCGAGGCTGCGCAGGCGTTCCGGGTGCGCGTCGGCCGTCCACCACGCGACCGCGCCGCCCCAGTCGTGCCCGACCAGGTCGAACCGGCCCCAGCCCAGCTGGTCCGCGACAGTGATGACGTCACCCACCAGGGTGTCGATCCCGTACTCCGCCACCTGTTCGGGGCGGACGCCCGGCGAGTAGCCACGCTGGTCGAACGCCACCGCCCGGTGGCCGAGCACCCCGAGCGTCGCGACCTGGTGCTCCCATTCGAGGCACGCTTCCGGGAAACCGTGCAGCAGCAGGACGGGCCTGCCGTCTTCGGGCCCGGCCGCGATCGCGTCGAAGGAACCGGCGGAGGTCGGGATGCTCAGGTGGTCGATCACGTCCGCACTCTACGACGCGCGCGCCGCCAGCCGGTCGAGCAGCTCGTCGGTGTCGGTGACCTCGATCAGCGGCCCGTAGAGCCGGAGGATGGCCAGCGTCTGCCGGTGGCTTTCGTCGGTGACGCCCGCGCAGGCGTCGGCGACCACGATGACCTCGACGCCCGAGTCGGCGGCGGCCAGCGCGGTCGAAAGCACGCAGCAGTCGGTGGACACCCCGGCGAGCACCAGCGGCCCGTCGCCGGTCGCGGCCGCCAGCTCCGGAGTCCACTTGCCGAACCTGGTCGCGTCCACAGTGGACATATCAGGGAAGACGAACTCGCCGATCACCTGGTAGAGCTCGGAATCCGCGTCCTGCAAGGCGAACGGCCACTGGTCGTAGTACCGTTTCCACGCGCCTTGCGGCTGTTTCGGCGCGACGAACCGGGTGAACACCGCGCGCGGGCCGAATGCTTCCACCAGCCGCCGGATCGGCGGCACGACCTCGGCGAAGCGCGGGGTGAACCACTCGCTCGCCGGGTCGGCGAACACGTTCTGCAGGTCGATCACGGCCAGCAGGGGCTTCACGCGGCCGACTCCTGGGCATGGACGCTGGACCGGCTGAACAGCCAGGTCACCACGAAACCGAGCACGAGCGCGAGCAGGACGCCCAGGTTCGCGAAGGCCCACGAGCCTTCGCGGCCGCCGAGTCCGAGCGGCTCCAGGAGGTAGCCCTGCCAGCCGAGCCAGCCCGCCGAGGCGTTCGTGACCAGGCCCCAGCCGAGGCCGGTCGCGACCAGCACCAGCGCGATCGGGCCGAGGCGGATGTCGCCGTAGCGACCCGAACGGGCGAACAGGTCCGGCTCGGCGTAGTTCGCGCGGCGCAGCAGTACGTCGGCGAGCATCACCCCGCACCAGGCGGCGACCGGCACGCCGAGCGTGGTCAGGAAGCCCTGGAACTGGCCGAGGAAGCTGCCGCCGAAGAAGACGAGGTAGATCGTGCCCGCCACCATGATCACGCCGTCGGCCAGCGCGGCGACGTAGCGCGGGGCGCGCAGGCCCGCGGACAGCAGTGCGAGGCCCGACGAGTAGATGTCCAGCACCGCGCCGCCGACCAGGCCCAGCACGGCGACCACGGCGAACGGGACCAGGAACCACAGCGGCAGGATCGTGGTGAGGGCGCCGATCGGGTCGAGCGCGATCGCCTTGCTCAGCTCCGACGAGGACGCCGCCAGCAGGAGGCCGAAGACCAGCAGCACGAGCGGCGCGATCGAGGCGCCGAACGTCGTCCAGCCGATCACCCCGCGCCCGGACGTGCGGCGCGGCAGGTAGCGCGAGTAGTCCGCTGCCGCGTTCACCCAGCCGAGGCCGAAACCGGTCATCAGGAACACCAGCGCGCCGACGAACTCCTGTGCCGAGCCGGACGGCACGGCGGCCACCGCGTCCCAGTGCACGTGCCCGGCGACCAGGACGATGTAGAC
>NZ_JAYMZS010000179.1:0-13488 GCF_035828755.1 Amycolatopsis sp. H20-H5
GCTCCAGGCTGACGACGAACGCCGCGTTTTCCAGCGCGCGCAGGGCGAGGTCCGGGTCCGGCAGGTCGGCCGGGTCGACTCCGCCGACGAGCAGCCCGTCGAGCTGCTGACCGGAGGAGGCTTCCAGGATCGCCGTGGTGTCGCGGCCGGGCTCGGCGGGAAGCGTTACGCCCCAAGCCTTTTCGACCTCCGCGCGAGCCGAGGCGTCGGCCACCGGACGGCCGCCAGGGAGCAGCGTCGGCACCGCGCCGACCTCCAGGGCGCCCCGGTCACCGGCGCGACGCGGGATCCACGCCAGGCGGGCGCCGGTGCGCTCGACGAGGCGGTGGAGCGCGGAGAACAGGCCCGGCACCTCGGCGGCACGCTCGCCGACGAGGATCACCGCGCCTTCGGCCGAAAGACTCGCGTCGAGGTCCGCCGCGTGCTGGGCGAGGCCGTCGATCGCGGCGGCCTCGGCGCCCGGCACGCAGGCCAGGAGCTCACCGAAGGTCTTGCGGACCGAGGTGGTGGTCCACTGTCCCAAGTGGACGACCTTGGTGCGGTTCGTCCTGGCGGCCTTGCGTAGCCGCAGGAAGACGATCGGCGCTTCCTCCTCCGGCTCGAACGCGACGGTCAAGATCGTCTTAGCACGCTCGATCTCGGCAAAAGTGACGCCGGTTTCCGGGGAGGTCCCGACCACGTGCGCGGCGAGGAAGCCGAGCTCCTCAGCCGAATGCGGGCGGGCGCGGAAGTCGATGTCGTTGGTGCGCAACGCGATCCGGGCGAACTTCGAGTACGCGTAGGCGTCCTCGGTGGTCAGCCGTCCGCCAGTGAGCACCGCAGCGCCCTTGCCGTCACGTGCCTTCGCGAGGCCCTCGGCCGCGACGCGCAGGGCGTCGGTCCAGGAAGCTTCTTCCAGCTCGCCGGTCTCGGCGTTGCGGATCTGCGGGCGGCGGATCCGGTTGTCAGCCTGCGCGTAGCGGAAGCCGAAACGGCCCTTGTCGCAGATCCACTCTTCGTTGACCTCGGGGTCGTCACCCGCGAGCTTGCGGGTGACCTTGCCGCGGCGGAAGTCGGTCCGCTCGGCGCAGCCGGACGAGCAGTGCTCGCACACACTCGGCGAGGACACCAGGTCGAACGGCCGCGAGCGGAAGCGGTACGCCGCGCTGGTCAGCGCGCCGACCGGGCAGATCTGGATGGTGTTGCCGGAGAAGTACGACTGGAACGGCTGACCCGAGGTGGTCCGCGAGGCCATGTCCAGCACGTCCGCGGTCTCCGCGGTGCCGATCTGCTGGTGTGCGCCGCGCTCGAGGAGCTCGATGAACGGGTCACCGGCGATCTGCGCGGAGAACCGGGTGCAGCGCTGGCAAAGCACGCAGCGCTCCCGGTCCAGCAGGACCTGCGAGGAGATCGGCAACGGCTTCTGGAACGTCCGCTTGGTGTCGACGAACCGGGATTCCGTGCGGCCGTGCGCCAGCGCCTGGTTCTGCAGCGGGCACTCGCCGCCCTTGTCGCAGATCGGGCAGTCCAGCGGGTGGTTGATGAGCAGGAGCTCCATCACACCCTGCTGCGCCTTGTCCGCGACACCGGAGGTCAGCTGGGTCTTGACGACCATGCCATCGGCGACCGTCATGGTGCACGAAGCCTGCGGCTTCGGCATCGGGCGGCCGCCCATCGAGACCTCGACCAGGCACTGGCGGCAGGCGCCCGCCGGGTCGAGCAGCGGGTGGTCGCAGAACCGCGGGATGACCGTGCCGAGCCGCTCGGCGGTGCGGATCAGCAGCTCGCCCTTGGGCGCGATGACCTCTTCACCGTCGATGACCAGCTTGACGTGGCCTTCGGGCACGGGGGTCTCTTCGACCTCGGTACCGGGCTTGTCGGGGGCGATCGTCATGCCTGCGCTCCCACGAGTTCGGGCTGGGCAGCCTTGTTCTTTTCACACAACGCCAGGAATTCGTCCCGGAAGTACTTGATGCCACTGGTGATCGGCGAAACCGCGCCGTCTCCGAGTGCGCAGAACGAGCGGCCGAGGATGTTGTCGCAGACGTCGAGGAGGGTGTCGATGTCCTCTTCGGTGCCGTGACCCTCGACCATGCGCTCCAGGATCTGCGCGAGCCAGTATGTGCCTTCGCGGCACGGCGTGCACTTGCCACAGGACTCGTGCTCGTAGAACTGCGTCCACTTCATCACGGCCCACGGCACGGACACGGTCTCGTTGAAGACCTGGACCGCGGTGGTGCCGAGCATCGAACCGGCCTCGGCCGCACCCTCGAAGTCGAGCGGGGTGTCGAGGTGCTCGACGGTGAACATCGGTGTCGACGACCCGCCGGGCGTCCAGAACTTCAGCGGGATGCCGTCCTTCATGCCGCCCGCCAGGTCGAGCAGCTCGCGCAGCGTCGTGCCGAGCGGGCACTCGTACTGGCCGGGCTTCTCGACGTGGCCGGAGATCGAGTAGATCTTCGGGCCGGGCGACTTCTCGCGGCCCATCTCGCGGAACCAGGCCGAGCCGCCGTTGATGATGTACGGCGCGCTGGCGATGGTCTCGACGTTGTTGACCGTGGTCGGCGCGGCGTAAAGACCCGCGGCGGCTGGGAACGGCGGCTTGAGCCGCGGCTGGCCGCGACGGCCTTCTAGGGAGTCGAGCAGCGCGGTCTCTTCGCCGCAGATGTACGCCCCGGCGCCCGCGTGCACGGTGATCTCGATGTCGAAGCCCGAGTCCAGCACGTTCTTGCCGAGGTACCCGGCTTCCTTCGCCTCACGCACGGCGGCGTTGAGGCGGCGGATGCAGTGCAGCGCCTCGCCGCGGACGTAGATGAAGCAGTGGTGCGAGCGCATCGCGTACGAGGCGATGATGCAGCCCTCGATCAGCGAGTGCGGGTCCGCCATCATCAGCGGGATGTCCTTGCAGGTCCCCGGCTCGCCCTCGTCGGCGTTGATGACCAGGTAGTGCGGCTTGTCCTCGTTGGGCGGCATGAAGGACCACTTGATGCCCGCGGGGAAGCCCGCGCCACCACGGCCGCGCAGGCCGGAGTCCTTGACCAGCTGCACAAGCTGCTCGGGCGTGCCCTTGAGTGCCTTGCGCAGCGCGGTGTAGCCCTCGAGCTGCTCGTAGGTCGCCAGCCGCCAGGACTTCGGGGACAGCCAGCGCTTCGTCAGTACCGGCGTGATCGGGTCAGCCATTACTTTTTCTCCACCTCAGGAAGCGGAACGTCCTCAGCGGCCGGTGCCGTCCACCCGCGTTCCTGCGCGATCTGGGCCCCGCGCAGGGTTTCGACAGCCTGTGACGGGCCGTCGATGTCGCCGTTGTACGTCACGTAGTCCTCCGGGAAGAACCCGGCGAGCTGCAGTTCGGCGCCCTTGAAGTCGGTCAGCGGCGCGCCGCGCGTCGGCGCGGGCTTCTTGCCCGCCCGCAACGCGTCGACCAGCGCGATCGTCTTCTCCGGCGTCTGGTTGTCGTAGAACTCGTAGTTGACCTGCAGCACCGGCGCGAGGTCGCAGGCCGCGAGGCACTCGGCGTGCTCCACGGTCAGCGAGCCGCTCTCGCCGGGTTCGCCGACGGTCTGCTCGTGCCCCAGCGGTTTCCCGTCGGTGCCGAGGTGCTCGGTGACAGCCTTGTAGATCGCGTCGCCGCCGAGTGCCGCGCAGAGCGTGTTGGTGCAGATGCTCACCAGGTGTTCACCGCAGGGGCGGCGCTTGTACATGGTGTAGAACGTCGCGACCGCGCTGACCTCGGCGTCGGACAGGCCGAGCTTCGCGCCACAGAAGGAAATTCCCTCCTGGCTGACGTAGCCCTGCACCGACTGCACGAGGTGCAGCATCGGCAGCAGCGCCGAGCGCGACTGCGGGTACCGCGCGATGAGGTCGTCCGCCTTCGCGTCAATATCCGCGTCGAACAGGACCTCTTCTGGAGCCTGGGTCATCGGTCCACCCCTCCCATAACCGGGTCGATCGAAGCAATGGCGGCGATGACGTCGGCCACCATGCCGCCCTCGGCCATCGCGGGCATCGCCTGCAGGTTCACGAAACTCGGTTCGCGCACGTGGACCCGCATCGGCCGGGTGCCGCCGTCGGACACCAGGTGCGCGCCGAGCTCGCCGCGCGGCGACTCGACGGTCGTGTACACCTGGCCCGCCGGGACCTTGAAGCCCTCGGTCACCAGCGTGAAGTGGTGGATGAGCGACTCCATGGACTGGCCCATGATCTTGCGGACGTGTTCCAGGGAGTTGCCCATGCCGTCGCTGCCCACGGAAAGCTGCGCGGGCCAGGCGACCTTCTTGTCCTCGACCATGACCGGGCCGGGCTCGAGCTTCTTGAGCACCTGCTTGATGATCTTGAGGCTCTGGTGCATCTCCTCGACACGGATGAGGTACCGCGCCCAGCAGTCCGCGTCGTTCGAGGTCGGGACCTCGAACTGGAACTCGTCGTAGCAGGAGTACGGCTCGGTCTTGCGCAGGTCCCACGGCAGGCCCGCGGACCGCAGCACCGGGCCGGTCACGCCGAGCGCGAGGCAGGCGTCGACCGGCAGGTAACCGACGCCCTTGAGCCGGTTGCGCCAGATCGGCTGACCGGTGAAAAGCTTGTCGTACAACGGAAGCCGCGAGTCGATGACCTTGACGAACTCGGTGACCTTCTCGTGGAAGTCGTCCGGCATGTCCTGCGCGAGGCCGCCGGGACGGATGAACGCGTGGTTCATCCGCAGGCCGGTCAGGTGCTCCAGCAGGTGCAGAACCTCTTCGCGCTCACGGAAACCGAGCGTCATCGCGGTGGTGGCGCCGAGCTCCATGCCACCTGTCGCGATGTAGACGAAGTGGGAGCCGATGCGGTTGAGCTCCAGCAGCAGCACCCGGAGCAGCTCGGCGCGGCGCGGGGCCTTGATGCCGAGCAGCTTCTCGACACCGAGGCAGTACGCCATCTCGGTGGACAGCGGCGCGAGGTAATCCATGCGGGTCACGAAGGTGACGCCCTGGGTCCACGTCCGGTATTCGCAGTTCTTCTCGATGCCGGTGTGCAGGTACCCGATGACCGAGCGGAGCTGGGTGACGGTCTCGCCCTCCATCTCCAGCACGAGCCGGAGCACGCCGTGCGTCGACGGGTGCTGCGGGCCCATGTTGATGACCATGCGCTCGTCGTGCGCGGCGTCGGCGACGACGTCGTCCCAGTCCCCGCCGGACACCGAGTAGACGCGGCCCTCGGTCGTGTCGCGGCTGTCCGCCTCGGGGACCTCGGTGGTTTCGTCGTTGATGGTCACGAGTAAGACCTCCGCTGGTCCGGCGGCGGGATCTCCGCGCCCTTGTATTCCACCGGGATCCCGCCGAGCGGGTAGTCCTTGCGCTGGGGGTGGCCGTCCCAGTCGTCCGGCATGAGGATGCGGGTCAGCGCGGGGTGCCCGTCGTAGATGATCCCGAACATGTCCCAGGCTTCGCGCTCTTGCCAGTCGGCCGTCGGGTAGAGGCCGACGAGCGAAGGCACGTGAGCGTCCTCGATGTCGAGGGTGACCTCGAGGCGGATGCGGCGGCGGTAGGTCATCGAGGTGAAGTGGTAGACCGAGTGCAGCCGCTGCGGGACGTCGACGCCGTAGTCCACGCCGGACACCGAGCTGAGCAGCTCGAACCGGAGACCGGCGTCGTCGCGCAGGACCGTCGAGATCGCGACGAGGTGCTCACGGGCGACGTAGAAGGTGATCTCGCCACGGTCCACAGTGGTCTGGAGGATCGCCTCGGCGGGGACCTTGTTGTCGGCCAGCGCCGCGTAGAACTCGTCGGCGAACTCGTCGAACCAGCCGCCGTACGGCCGCTCGGCCGGAGCGGGCGCGAACGCCGGGAGCCGGACGCCGCCGTAACCGGAGGTGTCACCGGTGCCGTGGACACCGAACATGCCCTGGCGGGTCTTGCCGGTGACGACCGGCTCTGCCGCGGCGGGCCGCGCACCCTGCGGCTCGAGGCCGCCTGCGGGACGGTCGGCGCTGGACTGCTCGTCGCCTACTTCGGGGGTTTCTTCAGCCATGTCCGATCACTTCTTCGCGTACTTGATCGAGGAGGCGATGAGCTCGGTGCGCGCGCCACTGGCCTCGCGGATCGCGGCCCGGCGGGCGTTGATCGGCTCGTCCTGGATCTTGGCGTGCAGCTTGAGGATCGCGTCGAGCAGCATTTCCGGGCGCGGCGGGCAGCCGGGCAGGTACATGTCGACCGGCACGATGTGGTCGACGCCCTGCACCACGGCGTAGTTGTTGAACATGCCGCCCGAGGAGGCGCAGACGCCCATCGCCAGCACCCAGCGCGGCTCGGCCATCTGGTCGTAGATCTGGCGCAGCACCGGCGCCATCTTCTGCGTGACCCGGCCAGCGACGATCATCAAGTCGGCCTGTCGCGGCGTCGCGCTGAAGCGCTCCATGCCGAACCGGGCGATGTCGTAGCGGGAGCCGCCGACCGTCATCATCTCGATCGCGCAGCAGGCCAAGCCGAAGGTGGCAGGCCAGAGCGAGTTCTTGCGCGCCCAGTTGACCAGTCCCTCGAGGCTGGCCAGGAGGATGCCGTTGGGAAGTTTCTCTTCGAGCCCCATCTTGCGCCCCTAATTCCAGTCGAGACCGCCGCGCCGCCAGACATAGGCGTACGCGAAGCCGACCGTTGCGATGAACAGAACGATCTCCACCAGGCCGAAGATGCCCAGGCTGTCCGCCGAGACCGCGAACGGGTAGAGGAAGACCATCTCGATGTCGAACAGGATGAACAGCATCGCGGTGATGTAGTACGCCACCGGCATCCGGCCGCCGCCCACCACGGGCTGCGGGGACGGTTCGATCCCGCATTCGTAGGCCTGCAGCTTGGCCCTGTTGTAGCGACTCGGTCCGACGAGCGGTCCCAGCAGGACCGAGAGCGTCGCGAAGCCGAGGGCGAGCACGAACAGGAGTACCAGCGGGAGGTACATGTTCAGGCTGGGCGCCTGCGTCGGCTGGTCGACGCCTCCCTGCGCCAGCACGGGCAACATCAGCACGGGTTTTCGCCATCCTTTCCGCGCCGCTGCGGTTTCGAGTCGGGGGAAGCCGGTCGGAATATCCACAGCCTCGTCGGCACCCTAAGGGACCTGGGTCACACCGCCGAGGGTTAGGGCACCCTTACGGCCCGTGCACACCGGGGCCCCCACTTGTGAAATAGTTCACAAGCGACCCCTCGAAGTTGTGAAGCGATTCACAAAGCATGGGGGGAGTGTAGGACGCGACTCACATTCTTGTCCCCATCCCCCATGCTATAAGGGTCCCCTAACCTGCCCGGTCAACGTTGTCACAGCTCGCCTGCCTGCACGCCTGAGACCAGCGAGAAGCCACCCAAGATCAACCCGAACCCCCAGACAATCCGGACAGCCCCTGTGACCGATCCCACTAAAGCCCCCCACAACCACTACTCCACCCGAGCACCCACCCAGCCACCCAAGCGCCCCTGAAGGCCACCTTCACAGCGTCTAACGCCGTGAAGGTGGCCTTCAGGGGCAGTCAACCACTTCCACCCGCCGCCCCAGCGCCCCCGCAACCCCTCGCCAACTCGCACACCCAGACGCCAGCACCGCCAGACGAGATGAACGGACCGTTTACGGAAAAAAGGCCCTAAAAGGTCCGTTCATCCCACCCCCACCACAAACCCCACCGCCCAGCCACGAACCCCAAGACTTCACGGTGCACGGAACCGCCCAGACCCAGCCCCACCAGCCACGATCCATCCAGACTCGCCCCCGACACCCACCACCAAAACCCAACCCCAGCGTGCTCCCCAACCACAGCGTCTCCGCGAGCCCTGCGAGCGGAGACTTCACCGCCGCGCGCCCTCTTTCAGGCCCGCCAGGGCCTCCCAACTCGCGACGGCAGGTCGCCCCCCTACAAACAAAAGCCGCACTTACCTACATAGCCAGGGGCGACCTGGCGGCGCGAGTTCGTAAGCGCGCTGGCCAAAAAACACAGGCTTCTAACCGTGCCTCAGGACGCAACCAGACAAGCCCCTGAAGGCCACCATCACGGCGTTTTACGCCGTGATGGTGGCCTTCAGGGGCAACTAACAGCGAAGCGCAGCTAACGAGGCGAGGGCGTAGCCCGAGCCAAAGCCGAGATAAGCCGGTCCACCCCATCCCCGCCCTTAGCGTCGTAGCACCCGGAAAGTCCCTTGTACACCAACGGAAGCAGCGAGTTCACCCGCAGCCCGTACTTGGTCGCGAGGTGCATGATCTTCGGCTTGCCGATGATCTTCGCGAACACGTTCCCCAGCTGGTAGTACCCGCCCATGAGCTCCGCGACGGCCCGCGGATACGCCTGAAGCGCCCGCTCGCGTGACGGCCCCTCGGCCCGGGAAAGGGCCTGCACAACGACCTCAGCCGCGATCTGCGCCGACTCCATGGCCGCCGAAATGCCCTCGCCGTTGAACGGGCTGACCATGCCCCCGGCGTCTCCGAGCAACAGCAGCCCGTCGCGATAGTGGGGGGTCCGGTTGAACCCCATCGGCAGCCCGGCCCCGCCGACCTTCCCGACGGCGTTCTCCTCCCGGTACCCCCACTCCTCGGGAGTCCCGTCGAGCCACTGCCGCAGCAACGCGCGGTAGTCGGTGCTCCGGAACGCGGCGGACGTCGACAGCATCCCGAGCCCGACGTTCACCGTCCCGTCCCCGAGCGGGAAGGCCCACCCGTACCCGGGCAGCAGCTTCGGGTTCCGCGGATCCGACTTGTCCCACAGCTCCAGGTGACCCTCGATGAACGGGTCGTCGTGCCGCGGGCTCTTGTAGTACTGCCGCACCGCGACACCCATCGGGCGCTTCTCGTTCTTCTCGATCCCGACGCTCAGCGCGAGCCGCGCCGACACCCCGTCGCAGGCCAGCACCAGCGGCGCCCGGTAGCTCACGGGCGTCTTGTCGGGCCCGGCCTTGGCCTGGACCCCGATCACACGACCGGTCCCCTCGTCGGTGATCGCGCCGGTCACCGTGGTCCGCTCGTACAGCCGCGCACCGGCCTTCACGGCCGTCTTCGCGAGCAGGTCGTCGAAGTCCTGCCGGGTCCGCGAGACCCCATACGGCGGGTAGCTCGTCAGGTCCGGCCAGTCCAGCTCCAGCGTCAGCTCGCCGGTGAGGATCCGCAGCCCACGGCTGTGCACCCAGCCCGCGTCCTCGCTCGTGTCGAGCCCCAGGTCGATCAGCTGCTTGACGCCTCGCGGGGTCAGCCCGTCACCGCAGACCTTCTCGCGCGGGAATTCGGTCTTCTCCAGCAGCAGGACGTCCACACCGGAGCGCGCCAGGTACGTCGCGACGGTCGAGCCGGCCGGCCCGGCTCCGACGACGATCACTTCGGCGTCGTGGTCTGGGTTGCGGCGGCGCGGGTTGGTCATGGGGCCTAGTCTACGGCGGGCTTGCGCGCCCGATGGATCGCGATGACGCCGAAAGTGAGGTTCAGCCACTCGACCTCGCCCCACCCGGAGCCCGCGATGATCTCGCCGAACTCACGTTGCGCGGGCCAGGTCAGCATGGATTCGGCCAGGTAGGCGTAGGCGTCCGGGTTGGTCGAGGACCGCCGCCCGACCCACGTCATCGCCCGCAGCATGAACCTGCGGTAGATGAACCGGATCGGCGCGAATGTGGGCGTCGACACCTCACAGATGACCAGCCGACCGCCGGGCTTGACCACCCTGGCGATCTCGGTGAGCGCGGCCTGGGTGTCGACGAAGTTGCGGATGCCCAGCGTGATCGTCGCGGCTTCGAAGCTCTCATCGGCGAACGGCAGGTGCAGCGCGTCCGCGGCGACCATCGGGACGTCACGGTGCAGCCCGGCCTTGAGCATGCCGAAGGAGAAGTCGGCGGCGAGGCACCAGGCGCCGCCGCGCTTGTACTCCACGGTGGACACGCCGGTGCCGGCGGCGAGGTCGAGGACCCGCTCCCCGCGCTTGGCGTCCAGCACCCGCGCGGTGGTGTTGCGCCAGCGCCGGTCGAAGCCAAACGTCATGAACGAGTTCGCGCGGTCGTAACCGGACGCGACACCGTCGAACATGGCGGCGACTTCGTGGGGATCCTTGTCGAGGCTCGCTCGGGACATAGCGGCGAGACTAGCCGCCGAGCCCTGAGGACACTTTCACCTGGCCGCTTTCTGCACGATCCGCCGGGACGCACTCGTGTCTGGAGTGCCGCCACGCGTGTCTGAACTGCCGTCACGCGTGTCTGGAGTGCCGTCACGCGTGACGGCAGTCTGATCACGCGTGACGGCTTCGTAGACACGCGTGACGGCTTCCTGGTCACGCCAGTGCGGCCAGCATCCCCCGCACCGAAACGCCCCAGGCGAACTCGTCCGCCCGCGCCCGCGCGGCGGCCCGGCGCGTGTCCTCCGGCGCGTCCAGCAGGCCGGTCACGGCCGAAGCGAACGCGGGCGCGTGGTCGTCGACGGCCTCGCCGCAGCCCGGGCTCACGATCTCCCGCAACGCCGACGACGCCGAAACCACCACCGGTGTTCCCGACGCGAGGGCCTCCAAGGCCGCCAGTCCGAACGTCTCGTGGGGGCCGGGCGCGAGGGAGACGTCGGCGCTCGCGAGCAGGCGGGCGACGTCGTCGCGGCCGGACAGGAACCCCAGGAACGTCACCGGCAGGCCGCGGGCCCGTCGCTCCAGCGCGCGGCGGCGTGGGCCGTCACCGGCGATGACCAGCCGGACGCGGACGCCGGACTCCGTGAGCTCGGCGACCGTGTCCACGCTGCGCTCCACGTGTTTCTCCGCCGAGAGACGTCCACAGTGGACGATCAGGGCGTCGGCGTCGCCGGACAGGGTGTGGCGCCAGCCGTCGTCGCGCATCGCCGGGGTGAACGTCGCCAAGTCGACACCCAGTGGCACGCGGCGGACGTTCGGCGCGGCGATCCGGTCGAACTCCGCGCGCGCGAACGCCGTCGTACACACGACCGTGTCGTAGCGGGCGGCCATCCGCCGGTTCGCGACGTCGGCGACGTGGCGGGCCACCGGGGCCGGGAACAGGAACTGCTCCAGCAGCCGGTCGAGCCGCTCGTGGGAGATGACCGTGCTGGGCACGCCGTGGCGCCGCGCCCAGTCGCCCATGCCGCGCAGGGTCAGCCGGTCCGAGACCTCGAGCCGGTCCGGTTCGAGCCCGCGCAGCACCGCGCGGACGCGGTGCGGGTCGACGGCCCGGTAACCCCCGGTGCCCGGGATCCGCGGCGCGGGCAGGGAGAACCGGCGGACCCCGGTCGGCAGCGTCTCGTCGGCGTATCGGCGGCCGGGCACCACGAGCGTCACCCGGTGCCCGCTGGCGACGTATCCCGCGCCGAGGTGGTGCAGCGCCGTGCGCAGTCCCCCGGATTTGGGCCCGTAGAAGTTCGCCAGCTGGACGATGTGCACGGCTAGGCCGCGCGGGCGATCCGGCCCTGTACCGCTTCGTAGTGGCCCACCAGCTCGCTGCAGACGGCGGGCCAGGTCCGGCCGAGCACGACCTTGCGCGCCTTCTCGCCCAGCCTCGCGCGCAGGGCGTCGTCGCGCAGGTCGTTCACCTTCGAGACCAGCGCGTCGGCGAAACCCGCGCGGTCGGCGGGCAGCAGGTAGCCGGTGCGGCCGGGCAGCACCAGGTCCTTCGGGCCGCCCGCGTCCGGCGCGAGCACCGGCAGCCCGGACGCCATCGCCTCCTGGACCGCCTGGCAGAACGTCTCGTGCGGGCCCGTGTGCACGAAGACGTCCAGGCTCGCGTACGCCGCCGAGAGCTCGTCGCCGTACTTCGCGCCGAGGAACGCCGCACCGGGCAGACGCTCTCGCAGCGAAGCCAGCTCCGGCCCGTCGCCGACGACGACCACCCGGATGCCGTCGACCCCTGCCAGCGCGGTCAGCCTGCCGACCTCCTTCTCCGGCGCCAGCCTGCCCACGAACCCGACCAGCAGCTCGCCGTTCGGCGCGAGCTCCGACCGCAGCGCCTGGTCGGCGTGCGAAGGCGAGAAGCGCTCGATGTCGACGCCCCGCGCCCAGCGGTGCACCCGCGGGATCCCGTGCAGCCTGAGCTGTTCCACCGAGTCGGTCGACGGCGCCAGCGTCCGGTCGGCCCGGCTGTGCAGCCGCCGCACCCAGCGCCAGGCGGCGCGGGTGGCGAGCCCGAAACCGTACGCGGCGGCGAAACCGGCGATGTCGGTCTGGTATACCGCGATCGACGGCACCCGCAGGCGTCTCGCCGCGGCGAGGCCGCGCGCGCCGACCACGAACGGCGAAGCGAGGTGCACCACGTCCGGCCGGAACCCGGCCAGCGCGGTCAGCACCGTGCGCGTGGGCACGCCGATCGGCAGCGACCCGACGCCGGGGACGTCCAGCGCCGGGATGCGCACGACCGGGGCCCCGCGGTAGGAGTCCGGCCCGGCGCCCGGCGCGACGATCAGCACGTCATGCGCGCGTTCACGCAGGTGTTCCACCACGCGGAGGACGGAGTTGGTCACGCCGTTCACCTGGGGGAGGAAGCTTTCGGTGACTATGGCAACTCGCACTGATCCACTGTCGCACCTGGTCCGGGGCCCGGAACCAATCCCGCGTGACGGCTCGGCCAACGGGAACGGAACACTCGTCCGGCGCCGGGTCCGCCACTGCGCGTCGACAGATTGGATACGACATGTCATCTCACCGTCGTGTCCCGGAAACCAGTGCAGGCCACACTAAACCGGCATGACCCTCCTGTCCTCAAGGCCTTCCAAGCCCGTCGAACCCGGGCTGCTGTCGAGGGCGCTCGAGGTGGCCGGGCGACTGGCCAACGACGCCACCGACGTGATCACCGCGACCGCCGGGCGAGGCGCGCACCCCGACATGAAGGACTCCCCCTTCGACTGGGTCACCGACACCGACCGGATCCTCGAACGGCACACCCGCCGGGTGCTGACCGCCGAGTTCCCCGGCATCCCGGTGGTCGGTGAGGAGTTCGGCGCGGACATCGGCGCCGACGTCGCCGAGTACCGCTGGGTCGTCGACCCGGTGGACGGCACGGCGAACTACGTCGCCGGGGTGCCATGGTGTGCGTACAGCCTGGCGCTGATCGACGCGTCCGGGCCGGTGGTCGGCGTGGTCGCCGACCCGTACCGGGCGCAGATCTACGCCGCCGCGCGCGGCCGGGGGGCCCGCGCGAACGGCAAGCCGATCAAACTGCGGAACCGCTTCGGCACCGCGGGCGCGATCGTCTGCACCGAGCTGGCGCGCAAGGGCCCGTGGCCGGGCATGGGCGAGTTCATCGAGCGTGCGGCGGCCGCCCACGCGGGCGTGCGCGTGCTCGGCTCGGCGGCGTTGTCCATCGCGCAGGTCGCGCTCGGGCACGCGGCCGCGGCGGTGCTGCACAGCTATCACGAGTGGGACGTCGCCGGTTCCGTGGCGATGGCCATCGAGGCCGGGGCCGTCGTGCTGGACCGGCACGGCGAGGACTCCGCGCTGCCCACGGACGGACTTCTGGTGGCCGCTCCCGGCGTCGCCGACGAGGTCCTGACCTGGTGGCAGGAGACGGCGGGCAGCTGAAGGTCGCCTTTGGTGCGTTGAGC
>NZ_JAYMZS010000180.1:0-13372 GCF_035828755.1 Amycolatopsis sp. H20-H5
CCGCTTACTGCCCCTGAAGGCCACCATGACGGCGTTAAACGCCGTCATGGTGGCCTTCAGGGGCAGCTGGCTCTTGGGTCAGGCGATGCCCCGGTGGTGGCCGGACCAGAACGGCGCGCGTAGCGCTCGTTTGTCGACCTTGCCGATCGGCGTGAGGGGGAGCGCGTCGGCGAAGTCCACTCCGGACGGGACGAAGTGCTCCCGGCCGAGGAGCTCGCGCACGTGCGTGCGAACGTCCTCAGTGGATAGTGCGCCGGTGGGCACGATCACCGCGTGCAGGCGCTCGCCCTCGCCGCCCGCGCCCGGGACGGCGAAGACGGTGGCCGCGCGGATGAGCGGGTGCGTGGTGAGCGCGTTTTCGACCACGGTCGAGTAGACCTTCGTGCCGTGCTCGCCGGTGATGATCACGTCGTTCACCCGGTCCAGCAGGAACAGGTAGCCCTCGTCGTCGAACCGGCCGACGTCGCCGGTGGGCAGCCAGCCGTCGGCGATCGGCGGTTGGCCGTGGTAGCCATCCATCATGGACAGTCCGCGGACCAGGACCTCGCCGTCGGCGAGGCGGGCCTCCATCCCGGGCACGATCCGGCCGACGGATTCGAGGCGCTCCGGGTGCCCGTCGAGTTCGGCCGCGGAGATGCTGGCGATCATCGGCGCTTCGGTGAGGCCGTAACCCTGACCGACCACCGGGCCGAAGGTTTCGAGCGCCTTGGCGAGCCGTCGTGGTGGAAGCGGGGCCGCGCCGAGCGAGAGTGAGCGGACGCTGCTGACGTCGGTCGTGGCCATCGCGGGGTGGTCGAGCACCGCGGCCAGCCGGGGCGGGGTGAGCGAAAGCGTGGTGACGCGGTGCTTTTCGATGGCCGCCAGCACCGCACCGGGGGCGAAACCCTGCTGCAGTAACAGGATGTCCCGGCGCAGCAGTGCGCCGAGGGTGGTGGCGTTGCCGGTCATGTGCGTCATCGGGGCGATCAGCAGGGTGCGGCCGGGACCCGCCGGATCCGGCGCGAAGATGTGCGCCATGCCGTCGTAGATCCCACTGTGCCGGATCAGCTTCGGGGTGCCGGTGGTGCCGCCGGTCGGGAAGATCACGGTGACCGACGCGGGCAGCGTGAGTGGCTCGGTTTGCCGACACGTAAGGAGATCGTCGAGCCGGAGGACGTCGACGGGCCACGCCTGCTCCTGGTCGGTCACCACCACGGCGGCGTCGGCCGCGGCCACCGCGGCGAGCCTGTCCGGCAGGCTCGCCGACTCCGCGATGAGCAGGACCGTGGCGCCACGTAGTTGCGCGGCCAGTTGCACAAGGACGGTTTCCGGGCGGTTGGCGACGTCGATGGCGACCACGCCGCCATCGACGTCCGGCAGTGCCGCGTGCAGGCGGCGGAGGAGGTGCAAGGCCTGGTGGTACGTGGTTTCGGTGCCGTCCTGGACGAACAGGACGTCCTCGCTACCCGCCTCCAGCGCGGCCAGTACCCGGGTCAGGAAGAAGCTCACAGACGGACCCTAGCTGGCGCTCGCCGTTTTGCCGAAGCCGAGGCTCACGGGACTGCGCGGACGTCGGCGGCTAGGAGATGGCCACGCTGGCGCTCATCTGAGCGAGCTCCCGTGACGCGCGCGCAAGGCTGGCGGACTACCGGAGTGTCCAATCGCAACTGTCCTATTTGTACTGAATGGGATTGCTCAGCCGAGCCGGTGGCTCCGGAAGAACCGCCAGATGACCGGTGTCGCGTCGAGGACAGTGGGTGTCGCGGAGTCGTCGTTGGGCTGGGTGCTGGGCCAGACGTGCCCGGCGCCCTCGACCCGGTAGTGCTCCACTGTGCTCCGGCGGTCGCAGCCGAACCAGCGCTGGACGTCGACACCCTTGATCGGCGAGTACGTCAGTGGCCGGGTGAAACAGCCGTCGCGACTCGACCATCCGGCGAGCCAGTCCGGAATGGACGGAAGGCCCTTGGCCGGGTTGCCCGCGTACGGGATCGTCGTGTCGGCCGTGCCGTGGAAGTCGAGGATCGGCGCGGGACGTGACGGGTCGCATTCGCCGCCCTGCGGGTAGAACGCGCCGGAAACCGGGGCGAACGCGGCGATCCGGCTCGCGAGCCGGCACGCCAGCAGACCGGTGAAGCCGCCGCCGTTCGACTTGCCCGTCGCGAAGATGCGCGCGGGATCGACACAGAGCGTGCGCTGCAGGGAGTTCAGGAGGTCGCTGGTGAACAGGACGTCGTCGGCGGCCGCCGAGTAGGGCGCGCCGGTCCAGGCCGTCTCGCCGTCGGTGCCGACCAGGCCCTGCGGGTAGACGGCGATCGTGTCCAGTGCGGAGAAACCGGACAGCTTTTCCTGGTAGGCCGAGGTGCGCTTGTGGCCGTGGAACGACAGGACCAGCGGATACGGCCGGTCCGGGTCGTACCGCGCGGGCAGGTGCACGGTGTACTCGCGGGTGAGGCCGCCCGAAACCACCGACGCACCGGTCGTCTCGCCCGGCGTCACCGGCGGGGAGCGGTGGCAGCCCGTGGTCCGGACCGGGTGGTCGACGGCCTTGGCGGGCTCAGCGGTGGCCGGGCTGCCCAGCCCGGCTGTCAGTGCGGCGCCCAGCAGCAGGGCGAGGGCGAGTTTCCGGCGTCCGAGCACGCGATCCTCCTTGACCGGCCAGCGCAGCGGTGACCAGCATCACCGCTGGGAGCCGTCCGGTCTGCATTGTGGTCATTGAGTTCACGCATTTGACTGTCCCTGAAGGCCACCATGAGGGACCTAGACGCCCTCAGGCCCGTCGCCGACGAGGCGACGGGCCTGAGAAGAGACAGTGGCCTTCAGGGACTACTTGCAGGCCTGCTTCGAGGTGAGCACCCGTTCGAGGGCGTCTCGCACGCGGGCCGCCGGAAGTTCGCCGGACGCAAACGCTTGCTGCAGGCGATCCAGCACCTCGTCGAGCCGTCCGCCGGACGACCACAGGGCCTCGTCCGCACCTGCCTGAAGGGCCTTCAGCACCGCGACCGGCAGCGAGTACTCGGCCGTGATCGCCTTCATCGCGCCGAGGTCGTCGGTCAGCGCCGGGCCGGTGAAGCCGTAGTCCTCGCGAAGCAGCTTGTACGCGGGCGCGGACAGGGACGCGGGCTGCCCGCCGGTCAGGCCGGGGACGTCGAGGTGCCCGACCATCACGCCGGTCTCGCCGTACTCGCCGATGTCGCGGTAGGGCAGCAGGTCGAGCTTGCGCAGCTGGTCGAGCGGCGGCGTCTGGACCGCGCCCTTGTGCGAGTCGCCGGTGCCGTGGCCGTGCCCGGGGAAGTGCTTCAGCACGGGCATGACCCCGGCCGCGCGCAGCCCGGCGGCGAACTCCAGCGCGTAGCTGCGGACCTTCTCGGGGTCGGCGCTGAAGGACCGGTCGCCGACGATCTCGTCGTCGGCCTGCTCGGTGACGTCGGCGTCGGGGGCGTAGTCGACGGTCACCCCGCGTGCCCGCATCGCCTTGCCGCGCTTCTCGGCGAGGTCGCGGACCTGCCGGGGGCTCATCGTCGCGGCCATCTGACGGGCGCTCGGGATCGAACCGTCGAGGTCGTCGAGGCGCTGGACGCGGCCGCCCTCCTCGTCGATCGCCACCGAGACCGGGATCCTCGCGGCCCGCTGGACGCCGTCGAGCGCGCCGCCCTCGAGCAGGCCCGTCTTGTTGCCGCCGAGGAAGATGCCGCCGACCTGCTCGCCGCTCACGACCTTCATCGCGTCGCGCGCGTCCGTGGCGTCCACCCCGACGACGACCAGTTGCGCGAGCTGCTGCCGCACGGTCATCCCCTTGACGACCCGGTCACACGCGGTGGCCGGATCGGTCCTGGTCACCGGCGGCGCGCTGGACGTTTGGCTGTCCGCCCGCGGTGCTACCGGCGGTGACGGCGGCGCCGCGACCGGTCCGGCGTCGCACTGGACCAGCACGCTCGCGGCCGTCGCGCCGAGCGCTATGGTGGCGAGTAGCCGCCTGGTCAATGGCGTACGGGGGGCTAGCCGGCTCATCAGGCCCTTCGTGTCGGCGCATCCGTGCTTCTCGTACCTGCTGCCCTGACGGTAGACCAGGCCTTTCTTCACGTCGTGAAGACCTCTTCACGACGTCTAGAGAATTCGTGAAGCCGCTCTCCGCACACTGCTTCCGACAGCAGTGTTCACCGTCTCCAGGAGGTAACGATGGATCAGGTGCGCGTGGCGGCATGGGCTTCGGACCCCATCGCGCTGGCCGGCCTCATCAACCATCTCCAGGCGCGGCCCGAGGTGCAGGTGCTCCCGGGTCAGCGACGGAGTGAAGCCGCGGTCCTGGTCTTCGCCACCAACAGGGTGACCCCGGACGTCCAGGCCGCGCTCAGGGCCGCCGCCGCCGAGACCCCCGCCGCGATCGTCCTGGTCGCCGGTCAGGTCGAGGCCGAGGACCTGCAGGTGCTGGCCGACTGTCACGTCGTCGCCGTGCTGCCGCGGGCCGCCATCGCCGGGAATCGCCTGGTAGAGAGCATCACCGCCGCGGCATCGGGCCGGGAGACCTCGTTGCGTGACCTGCTCGGCAGGCCCGAGGGGGTCAAGTGCGACGGCGAGTCCACGGTGCTGTCCGACCGCGAGGTCGACGTGCTCCGGCTGATGGCCGAGGGCTGGGACACCGCCGAGATCGCGGGCAAGCTCTGCTACTCCGAGCGGACCGTGAAGAACGTCATCTACGCCATGACGAACCGGCTCAAGCTGCGCAATCGTCCCCACGCGGTCGCGTACGCGCTGCGCGCCGGAGTCATCTGAGGGCACCCCTCGGCTGGCGCGCGTTCACGGGAGGCGAGGATGATCTCGCTCGGGCGGTCCGTGACGTAGATGGGAATGACCATGACAGTCAGCCGTGTGCCTGTTTCGATCTTCGTCGTGCTCGCCGCGTTGTCCCTGGTGGTCTCGGGGTGCAGCAGTGCGGCCCCGGCCGCCAGCGCGGCGGACGTCGACCTCACCGTCGCCACCTTCGGCGAGTTCGGGTACGGCCCGCTGTTCGCCGAGTACGAGCAGGCCCATCCGAACGTTCACGTCAAGGGCAGGGTCACCGACTTCGACACCCATCACAAGGGCCTCGCCACCCAGCTGGCCACCGGCCGTGGTGCCGCGGACGTCGTCGCCATCGAAGAGCAGTACCTGCCGACCTATCGGCAGTCGCTGGACAAGTTCGTCGACCTCGCCACTTACGGCGCGAAGGACCTGCAGAACCAGTGGGCGCCGTGGAAGTGGGCACAGGGCGTGTCCGGCGACCACGTGCTCGGGCTCGGCACCGACATGGGCAGCCTCGCCCTCTGTTACCGCCGCGACCTGATCGCCGCCGCCGGGCTGCCCGCCGACCGCGCCGCGCTCGCCAAGCTGATGCCGACCTGGCAGGCGTACGCGGACGTCGCGGAACGGTTCGCCAAGGCGACGCCGGACGTCAAGTTCGCCGACTCGGCTGGCACGATCTACACCGCGATGCTCAACCAGGCACCGGAGAACTACTTCTCCCAAGTGGACGATTCGTTCATCGCCGACCGGAACCCCAACGTACGCAACGCTTTCTATCTCGCCGGGGGTATCGGCGCGAAGGGCGAGACGGCCGGCGTCACGCCGTACACGCAGCCGTGGACCGTGGCCATCAAACAGGGTTCGTTCGCGACCATCGCCTGCCCGGCCTGGCTGCTCACGCAGATCCGGGAGGCGGGCGGCGCGGAGAACAGCGGGAAATGGGACGTCACCACGATTCCCGGCGCGAGCGGCAACCAGGGCGGGTCGTTCCTGACCGTGCCCAAGCAGGGCAAGCACCCGAAGGAGGCGTACGAACTGGCCCGCTGGCTGACGGCGCCCGAGCAGCAGAAGAAACTCTTCCTGTCGGCCGGAATCCTGCCCAGCGAACCCGCGGTGTACAAGGATCCGCAGGTCGTCGCGAAGACGGATCCGTACTTCAGCGACGCCCCGGTGGGGCAGCTGTTCGCGGCTTCGGCGGACACGCTGCGGCCCAACTACCGCGGCCTGCGTGACGCCGACGTCCGGCCGGAGTTCGGCCGCGCGCTGGGCCGGATCGAGCAGCAGAAGCAGACCGTCGAAGTGGCCTGGCCCGACGCGTTGCAGCAGGCCCGCGGCGTGCTCAAGTAGGGCCGGGCGTGCTGCGTGGCCCCTGGCTCGCCCGCGCCGACCGGCGGGTGACCCCCATCCTGTTCGTCGCGCCGTTCTTCCTGATCTTCCTGGTGTTCGGCCTGTTCCCGCTGCTCTATACCGCGTGGATCTCGCTGCGCGACTGGCAGCTGATCAACGGCGACGGCGGGTTCGTCGGGCTGGTGAACTACACGAAACTGTTCGCCGACCCCAATTTCTACAACGCACTGGTCAACACGGTCGGGATCTTCCTGCTCGCCGCGATCCCCGGCATGCTCGCGTCGCTCGGGATCGCGGCGCTGCTGAACCGGCCGCTGCGCGGCGCGACCTGGTGGCGCACCGGGGTGCTGCTGCCGAACGTGGTTTCGGTGGCCGCTGTCGGGCTCGTGTTCGGTCAGCTGTTCGGCCGTGACTACGGGGTGGTCAACTGGGCGCTGGGCCTGGTCGGTGTCGATCCGGTCGACTGGCAGGCGTCGACCTGGTCCTCGCACCTCGCGGTGGCGTCGATGGTGATGTGGCGCTGGACGGGGTACAACGCGCTGATCTACCTCTCGGCGATGCAGGCCGTGCCGGACGAGCGGTACGAGGCCGCCGAGCTCGACGGCGCGTCCCGGTGGCGGACGCTCTGGTCGATCACCGTGCCGGGCATCCGGCCGACACTGGTCTTCACCGTGGTGACGGCGACGGTCAGCGGACTGCAGCTGTTCGCCGAACCGCAGCTGTTCGACACCTCCGGCGTCGCGGGCACCGGCGGCAGCGACCGGCAGTTCCAGACGTTGACGATGTACCTGTACGAGAAGGGGATCGGCCATTACGACGCGGGCTACGCGGCCGCGATCGCCTGGGTGCTGTTCGTGATCTGCGCGGTTTTCGCGCTGGTCAACTTCCGGCTGGTGCGGCGGTTCGTGGGGCACACCCGATGACGGTGAGCGGCCGCCGGCCGGGGCCGATCGTGTACGGCGCGCTGGCCGTCGTGCTCGCCGTGTCGATTTTCCCGCTGTACTGGTCTTTCGTAGTGTCCACAAGGGACAACTCGGCGATCGGGGAGAAGTCCCCGGTGCTGCTGCCCGGCGGCAACCTGCTGGCGAACCTGCGCGCGGTGTTCGACACCGTGGATTTCTGGTCGGCCATCGGGAATTCGCTGATCGTCTCGGGCACCGTGATGGTGTCCAATGTGGTCTTGTCGAGCCTCGCGGGCTTCGCGTTCGCGCGGTTGCGTTTCCCCGGACGCAACTCGCTGTTCCTGCTCGTGGTGGGCAGTGCGATGGTCCCGGCGCAGCTCGGCGTGATCCCGCTGTACATCGTGGTCGGGGACCTCGGCTGGTACGGCAGGCTGGAGGCGGTGATCGTGCCCGGCCTGATCGGCGCGTTCAGCGTGTTCTGGATGCGGCAGGCCTGCGAGGAGGCGGTGCCGGGCGAACTGGTCGACGCGGCGACGGTCGACGGCTGCTCACTGGCGCGGACGTTCTGGCACGTCGCGGTGCCGTCGATCCGCCCGCAGGCCGCGGTGCTCGCCATGCTGACGTTCATGACCACCTGGAACGACTTCTTCTGGCCCCTGATCGTGCTGAACAACGACAGCCCGACCGTCCAGGTCGCGCTGTCCCAGCTGGCCAGCGGGTACTACACGGACTACGCGCTGGTGCTGACCGGCGCGACTGTCGCCGTCCTCCCGGTGATCGCCCTGTTCCTGCTGCTGGGCCGCTACCTCGTCCGCAACCTGGTCAGCGGCGGCGCGCGCACCTTCACCTGAGCCCTCCCCGGAGTCCGGGAACGGGAGCAAGGGACCTTTGCTGCCGTTTCAGGGGCCGAGCCGCGTAGTTGTACTCAACTGTGGTGAAGCGGGAGCGAAATTGTCGCTTGGTGCGTCATAGTGTGGTCAGGCGGTCACGCTGCGGGGAAGGGGAGCGATGAGCGGCGGGTACGAGGTTGTCTTGGATGCGATCGAGAGAGCGTCGCGGGCTTCACAACGGGCGGCCGACGGGGTTCGGCCGGTGGATCTGGCGAGCACCCTGGCAGGGCTGCCGCGGGGCGTGCCGGGTGGCAGCGCGGTGGAGGCGGCGCGGCTGCTCGCCGACACCTGGGGCCGTGACCTGCCCACCTGGGTGAAGAACATGGACGAGTACTCGGCCCAGCTCGCCGCCGCCGTGCAGCGATACCGCACCGACGAGCAAGCGGCCGCGCACGATCTGCGGGAAGCGGCCGCACCCGGCGGACGGCGGCCGGTCTGATGGTGACCTGGGCAGACGTGCGGCGCTGGGACGCGGGAGCGATCGGCGGGGTGGCGGACGCGCTCAACGACCGCTGCAACCGCCTGATCGCCCTCAACGACGACGTGGAGTCCGCCGCGAAGCTCGACGGCTGGCTGGGTGACGCGGCGGTGGCCGCGGCCTCGCGGGGAAACTCGCTGATCTCCACCCTGGAACAGAAGGTCGCCGAGGCGTCGGCGGTCCGCCGGGGCGCCCACGAGGTGCAGCTCGCCGTCGAGCGCCTCACCGCGATGGTGCGCGAAACCGAGGACCTCGCGCACGCGCACGGCGTGATGGTGGGCACCGACGGCGCGGCCGTCATCGCACCGGTCACCGGGCCACCGCTCCCGCCGGACGTCGCGGCACGGCAAGCGAAGGCCTTGGTGGAGATCCACGATCGGGTGGAACAAATTGTGCGGCGCGCGATCGACGTGGACGCGGACCTGGCGGGCATCCTGACCCGCGCGATGCGCGGCGAGATCACCGAGCAGGGCGTCGGCACCCTGGCCCAGGCGGCCGAGGTGGGCGCGGGCCAGAGCGGCCTGTCGATCATCGGGCCGCCGGAGCACGGCACCCCCGGCGAGAACAACGCCTGGTGGGACAGCCTGTCCGACACCGCGAAGGGCGCGATCCTGCGGGACAACCCGGACCTGGTCCGCAACCTCGACGGCATCCCGGTCGTGGACCGGGATTCGGCCAACCGCGCGGTGCTGAACCGCGAGATCGAGAAGCTCAAAGCGGAAGCGAGCGACATCGCCCGCACCAACCCGAACGACCCGCGTTCCCGTACCCAGCTCGACTGGCCGGGCAAGGAGAAACTCGACGCCGTCAACGCCAAGATCAACGGCCTGCACGCGATTGAGAACCGTTTGAATCAGCCAGGCCCCGGGGTGCAACAGGCGTTCCTCATCAGCCTCGATACCAGCGCTGATGGCAAAGCGGTCGTGTCGTCAGGTAATCCGGATACCGCAGCCAATGTCGCGACCTACGTGCCCGGAACCGGCAGTGAGCTCTCGAAGATCGAAGGTGATATGAATCGCTCGGACCGCATGGTCGGAGCTGCGGCCGAAATGGGATCGCCGTCGACCGCCGTAGTGACGTGGTTGGGCTACGACGCGCCGAACGGCCTGGTCGACGCGGGCAGTGCTGACTATGCCGACGGTGGGAAAGCAGCACTTGGCGGTTTCCAAGACGGTCTGCGGGCCACTCATCAGGGCGACGTGCCATCACACAACACGGTTCTTGGGCACAGCTATGGCACCACGGTCGTCGGATACGCGGCCAGGGATGGCGGTCTTAACGCCGATGAACTCGCCTTCGTGGCCAGTCCTGGTGTGGGCGTCGACAACGCCAGCGAACTGCATCTCACCGGGGTCGACCAAGCCGACATCGGCAGCCACGTGCACTCGACTGTCGCCGAACACGACATGATCAAGGTGACCAATATCGAGGTAACCGACGACAGCGGCAGCGAGAGCATAGACATTGCGCTGGGTCCGGACCCGGCAAGGCCACAATTTGGTGGGCAGGTCTTCACCTCGGACCCGGGCACAGACGGGCAGCTCGGGCTGAGCACCGAAGCGCACAGCGAGTACTGGAACTACAGGTCGAAGTCTTTGGACAACATGGGCCGGATCATTGCCGGTCGGCCGACGAGCTGACGGGGAGCCGGACGTAGATGAGCCGACGATGGATATGGAATGTCGCCCCGGCGGTGGTGCTTGCGGGGGTACTGGCAGGCAGTGCCTGCGGAAATGGGAGTGGTGGTGCCGGGATGCAGCCGACGATAACGATCGACGAAGCCAATACGCGGGTGGACGACTATGTCGCCCGGGCGGTCAAGGCGCTTCCGCCGGAAACAACACTCAAGCTCAACTTCCAGGAGCGGAGCGGGGAGTGTTCGGATCCGATCGACAAGGGGCCGAAGAACCGCGTCGTGGCAAACCGCAGCTATCAGCTTATCGGCCTGCACCCTGAACTTGTCCCGACCTACTTCGACACGATGCGGGCGTGGTGGCAGGCCAACAATTTCCGCGTCCTCGACGATATCCCGCGCAACGAGTTCCTGTGGGTCGAGAACAACACCGACGGCTTTCAGATGACGCTCAAGGCCAACCCGGTGGGCGGCATCTTCCTCCTCGCCGGATCCCCGTGCGTGTGGTCCAACGGCACACCTGAAGCCGTCGCTGCCGGTGAAGACGCCTCCTCAAGCGACGGCACCGCCATCGCATCCCAAGTACCCGCACCGGCGGCGGTACGGCCCGTCGCGGACGCAACTCAGTCGATCAAGCCCCGCCGCCCGCGCCCCCGGCCCTCCGAAGAGGAGGCCGAGGGCTTCGACCAGATCGACTGGACAGACGAAGGGCTCTACTGACCGACTCGATCAGTCGAACTCTCCCGCCTTGACGCCTAGGACGAATGCGGCCCACTCCGGGGCAGTGAAGTAGTGCGGCACCTTGGACTTGTCCTTGGTGTCGCGGACAAAACGGCTGCCGTCCGGTGACTCAGCGACTTCGACGCATTGCCCGCCGTTACCGCCGCTGAAGGTCGACTTTCGCCATCTGAGGTGGGTTGGCTCGGAGGACATGGCTCCGTGCCCCCTTTCGTTGCGTTCTCACAGTTCCCGCAGCACAGTATCGACGAGACTCAGTGAGTGATCTCGCAAGTCTTCAGCTCTTGCGGCCGGTCTCGGTCGAGATATGGCGCACCTCAGTCATCGGACCGCTTTACCGCCGGGAGATCCGCCCACCGCGCTCGCGGCGAGGTCGGCTGGTCTACGGATCAGTGGCCCGCGGCGCGTTGGCCGATGAACACGGCGATGTCGCCGCGGGAGGTTGTCTCGAGTTTGCCGAGCAGGCGGGCGACGTGGGCCTGGACCGTGCGGCGGGGGAGGGTGAGCTCGGTGGCGATGTCCGGGTTGGACCGGCCGTCGGCGACCAGTGCCGCGATCCGCAGCTCGATCTGGGACAGCGAGTCCCAGCCGTGGCCCGGCCTGGCCGTTGGCAAACCCGCGCCCCGCCGGATGCCGAGTTTGCGCAGCCGCGACTCGGCCCGCCGCAGGTCCCATCGGGCCGCCAGTTCGGTGTAGAGCTCGGCGGCCTCGTCGAACGCCGCCTGCGCCGCGTCGAGGTGCCCGGCCCTGGCCAGCAGCACCGCCCCGTCCTCCAGCGCCGACGCCAGCTCCAGCCGACGCCCGGCCGCGCGGTAGTGCTCGGCCGTGGCCAGCACCGGTCGCGGATCGTCCTCGATCAGCCCGCGGCACCACGCGGCCGCCGCGAATGCCCTGGCGGGCAAGGTTTCCTTCGCCGCTTCCTCGTCGCAGACGGCCAAGGCCCGCCGTGCGCGGTCGAAGTCTTCGGCTTCGACGGCGAGCCGGACGAAGATCGGCAGCCATTGGTGTCGCAGCATCATCTGCGCGTACGTCGGGTTCAGGATCGGCTCGAGCACCCGCAGCGCTTCCTCGCGGCTGCCGCGCTGCTCGGCCGCGAGAGCCTGGGCCACCAGTAGGAAGTCGAAGCTTTCCCGCTCCGCGCCGGTCGCGGGCGCGTACTCCTCGGCGGCGTCGAGATGCGCCGCGGCCTGGGCGCGTTCGTCGCGGCGCCCGGCGATCAGGGCCGCGACGCCGTGCAGCAGCAGGGCCGCCGCGCCCGGCTCGCGCAGGCCGTAGAACGTGATCGCCGGGCCGTCCTCGGTGACCGTGTCCAGCTCGACCAGCGCCTCGTCCCAGCGGCCTTCCCAGTAACGCTGCACCGCGACCGAAACCTGCAGGCCGGTCGGCATACCGTGCCGCGCGGTGATCTCGCCCGCCGTGCGCAGCGTCTCGTCCGCGTCGGTGAGCCGGTCGAGGTTCTGCAGCGTGAACACCCGGTTGTCCAGCAGGTCCAGGTGCAGGTCGGCGAGGTCGTGCTCGTCGCCGACGGCCTCGATGGCCTGGTCGATGTCGCGCAACGCCTGCTCGTGGTCGCGCCGGACGGAGTTCACCAGCCACAACGTCTGCAGCGCGTGCGCCGTCAAATACTCGTCCCCGGCCGCGAGCCCCTGCGCCTTCGTCGCGGCCGTCTCCGCCGCGTCGAGGTCGTCGAGCCCGCCACGCCGGAAGTTCGCCAGCAGGTGCCGGTGCCGGACGCGCCAGATCTCGGGGACGTCCGTGGCTTCGGATTCCTCGCCGAGCGTCTCCACGGCGGCCGCGGTGTCGCCGCCCCGGTGCAGCAGCGCGGCCAGCAGGTGCCGCATCTCGGCCGCGTTGTTCGGATCCTGCGCGAGCGCGAGTGCTTGGCGCGCCAAGGCTTCCGGCTGACGCTCCAGCCGGAAGAGCACCTTGACCAGCGCGACGAGCAGCGGTTCGCGCCGCGGGTCGTCCTCGGTGCACGCGGCCAGCGCGCGTTCCAAAAGCTCGACGGCGATCAGCGGCGCGCGGTTGGCCAGGGTGGCGTGCTGCGCGGTGAGCCAGTCGAGCACCCACGGGTCGGCCGCGGCCGGCGCGGCGACCAGCTGCTCGGCCACCCGCTTCACCGGCGCGCCGATCCCGGCGAGTGCCTCGGCGGCCTGCCGGTGCAGCGCGGTCCGCATCCCCGCCGGGATACGGTCGTACAAAGCCTGACGCAGCATGGGATGCCGGAACGCGAGCTGGGTGCCCGCGTCGATGAGCACGTTCGCCGCGACGGACTCCTCGATCGGCCCGAGCAGGTCTGACGGCCTCCGCTGGAGCACTGCCGCGACGTCGCCGACGGCGAATTCGACCCCCAGCAAGGCCGCCCAGCGCAGCACCTCCTGCGCGTCTTCCGGCAGGAAGTCCAGCCGCCGGTCGACCGCCGCGATCAGTGAATGCGGGGTGTCGTACTCGGCGGGATCATCGACGTCGGCCTGGCCGCCGTGTACCCGCACCGCGTCTCCCCGGACCAGCACATCGACCATTTCCTTGACGTACAAGGGATTCCCGGCGGCTCGACCGGCGAGCTCACGCAGCCCGGGGCCGGGCACGGCGCCGAGCAGGTTCTCGAGCCGCAGGGCGGTGGCGG